>CANGGC010000332.1 GCA_947453125.1 Planctomycetaceae bacterium
AGTGCCCCATTTGGAAAATAGAGATCGATCCGGCCATCGCCGTCGTAGTCGAACGTGGCGACGCCGGCCGACAGTGGCTCGACGAGATACCGTCGACCGCTGCTCCCGTCGGTGTGGATAAATCCGATTCGAGAGGCTTCCGTGGCATCGACAAACCGGATCGGCGCGGCGGCGGATGGTGGCGCCGGCTCGGAGATGCCAGGCGCGATCGCTGGGGGGGGCGATGAAGCCGGAGCGGCAACGGAGGTCGTCCGCGGCGGCGCTCCCGGTGGTCTCGTCTGACCGCAGCCGAGGACCAGCACGAGGACGATGAGGCCAACGCTCAACGCGAGGCGCTGCGGGGAGGAAAGAACCATGTCAGTGGCCTGCTCCCGCTGCGGTGGGCGGGGGGACGGTGGAAGAGGAGGCAGACTTGTCGACCGCGATGCCGCGGCGCAAAAGGCCCTCGGCCTCTTCCGTATCGCCATCGAGCGCGGCGATCCGCCCGGCGGCCGCGTACCAGCCGGCCAGGAGGCGCCGCATCCGCGCGCTCTCGTCGCGGGAAAGATTCCTGGCCGCGGCCTCGGCATCGTCGGCTTTCAGGCGGCGGAACTCCGCACGGGCCCGCTCGGCATCGTCGGCCAGGCCGAGGCGCGCCAAGGCGGTGGCCAGCCCGTACCAGGCCCCGGTGTAGGAGGGCGCCCGGTCGATCGCCCCCTGGAACGCCGCTCGGGCCTCGGTGTTTTTCTCCTGGCGGAGCCGGGCATGGCCGAGGTGGAAGAGCCGGACCGCGCCGCCGCGGTCGTCGCCGATCGCCTGTTCGAGGACTTCGGCTGCCTCGTCGACCCGGTCGGATTTGAGGAGGCAGCGGCCGAGATGCCCTTGGATGTCGGGGAGGGACGGGTCGAGTCGGCGGGCGTGCTCGAGCCACTCGGCGGCCTCGGCATCGCGACCCTCCTTCACGGCGTAGAGCCCGAGCCGATACCACCCCTCGGCCGTCTCCGGATGCCGCTCGAGATGGGTCCGCCACACCGTCGCCGCGGTCTCCTGGTCGCCCCGCTCGGCGGCGAGCGTCGCCGCGAGCGCCGTCGACTGTGGCCGAGAGGGATGACGGGCCACGGTCCAGTCAACGAGCGTCTGCGCTTCCTCCACCAAGCCGGCATAGCTTTCCGGCACCGCGGCCGACGGCGCGGGGAACCGGACGACCTCAGCCGGCACTGCCACCGCGTGAGGGGCGATCCGGGGGCGTGCAAGGGTGACGGCGACGCCAGTTGCGGTGATCACGACGGCAGCGGCGGTCGCGGCCATCCGGCGCCACGACATCCGGCGCCACGACATCCAGCGCCACGACATCCAGCGCCACGATCGGAGGGGCGACGCGGGCGTCCCTTCGGCCGCCTTCCCGGCGGCGAGGCGAACGCCCTGCCGATGAGGACCATTGCGGAGACGCTGGCGGCCTGTCGGCATGACGACGCGCCGGCCGCGCTCAGCGCAGCCGTTCCTTGAGCCGCCGGCTGGCGAGGGTAAGGGTGTCGCGCTCCTGGGGCGTCAGGCTCGCTTCGCCGGAGCGGCTGATCTTCTCGAGAATCCGATCGACCGCCTCGCGGAGGGCCTCGTCATCCTCGAGCGACGCCTGGCGCGGCGGGGTGCGGGAGGGGGGCGGGGGATCGTCGTCGGGACGAAAGATCCGGAATCGCTGCCGTGATTGGAGGAGCTGCGCGGGGGCCTCGAGGAGGTCGCCGATGTTCCAGCCGCGCCAGGCATAGGCGAGGCCGAAGAGCGCTCCGCCGATGTGGGCGAAGTGGGCGACGTTGCCGGAGCCGTGGTAGGCCCCGTTGACGTCGGAGAAGAAGTAGAGGAGGCCGAGGGCCCAGGCGGGGATCGGGAGGATGCCCCAGAGGAGAAGCTCTTGGTGGGGGTTATGCCAGACGAAGAAGGCGAGGGTTGCCATCACCGCACCGCTGGCACCGACGAGCAACCCGGCCCGGCCCCCTTGGCCGAATTGCACGCTCGCCAGCCAGGCGAGGCCGGCGAGGACGATCGCCGTCAGCCAGAAGCGGAAAAATTCGTTGCGACCGACACGGGCCTCGACCTCCGGGCCGAAAAACCAGAGCGTCAGCATGTTGAGGGCGAGGTGCCACGGCGAGCTCATGTCGTGGGCGAAGCCGTAGGTCAGCAGCCGCCACGCTTCGAGGGGGTGGCGGGGGAGGTCGCCGCGCATCGCCAGCCAACTGTTGAGCGGGAAATCGTTTTCGGCGAGGAGGCAGGCGACCCAGACGGCGCAGTTGGCGACGACGATCGTCGTCACCGCGGTCCATTCTCCAGCGCTGGAGAATCCTCCCCGCCAGGAACGGTTCGGTTGGGCGTAACGGCGGTCTGCAAAACCCATGGGATTCCTCGTCGGCCGGAACGCCGGCGGCGGCCCGCGCGGCAGCCGCCGCGGCCCGGGCAGCGTTCATCGTAGGTCCTCGCCGGGGGAGGGGGCAACGGCCTGCCCCCTCCAGCCGCTGCGGCGGGTGTGTTAGATTCCCCTCGCTGGCCTGAGCCGGGGTCCGGTGATGGCTTGAGCGATGGATGGAGGGGGGCCGGTGCCCTCCTGCCGGGAACACTGACGCAACGCGAAGGGGAGAGCAGGGCATGGCGACCAACGGGAGCTTGGGGCGGAAGTTGCGGATGGCGATCGTCGGGGGTGGACAGGGGTCGTTCATCGGCCGGGTGCATGTCACCGCCGCCGTGCTCGACAACCGGGCCGCCCTCGTCGCCGGAGCGCTGTCGAGCGATCCGGCCCGGGCCAAGGCGAGCGCCGCCGACTACGACATCGCCCCCTCCCGGGCCTACGGCTCCTATGCCGAGATGTTCGACGCCGAGCGGAAGCTCCCCGCCGGCGAACGGATCGACTTCGTCTCCATCGCCACGCCCAATCACATGCATTTCCCGGTCGCCCGGGCGGCGGTCGAGGCGGGCTTTCATGTGATCTGCGACAAGCCGATGACGCTCACCCTCGCCGAGGCCGAGGAGCTTGCGGCGATCGTCAAGGGATCGAACGTCGTCTTCGCCGTGACGCACAACTACACCGGCTATCCGCTCGTCCGTCAGGCGCGGCAGATGATCCTCTCCGGCGAGCTGGGCGACATCCAGGCGATCCGCGCCACCTACATCCAGGGCTGGCTGCGGAGCCGGCTCGAGAGCGAGGGGCAGAAGCAGGCTGCTTGGCGGACCGACCCGACCAAGAGCGGTGCCGCCGGCTGCTTCGGCGACATCGGCACCCACGCCTACAACCTCGGCCGCTACATGACCGGCCTCCTTCCCGACTCGATCAGCTGCAATCTGAAGGTCTTCGAGCCGCCGCGGCCGCTCGACGACTATGGCCACGCCGTGATCCGCTATGGCAACGGCGCCTTGGGCACCGTTACCGCCTCGCAGATCAGTCACGGCCGGGAGAACGACGTGCGGATCGAGATCGACGGCACGCTTGCGAGCCTCGAGTGGCATCAGGAAAACCCCAACCAGCTCTTCATCCGCAAGAACGGCCATCCCCACCAGATCTACACCCGCGACCCCAACGCCCCCTACACGAGCGACCCGGCGAAGGCCGCCTGTCGGCTCCCGTCGGGACATCCGGAGGGCTTCTTCGAGGCCTTCGCCAACGTCTATCGCGCCACCTACGACGCGATGGAGTTGGCGATCGCCGGCAAGCCGTTCGAGCGCACCAATACGATCTATCCCAATATCCACGACGGCGTGGAGGGGATGTATTTCATCGAGCAGTCGGTCGCTTCGAGCAAGGCCGGCGGCGCCTGGCTGCCGCTCAAGCACCCGCTCGCCCGGCAGTAGTTCCGGCACGAGGTGCCAGCACGCGAAAGGATTCGACACTTGCCCCCGGCCCCCCCCGTGAAGCGCGACACCGCCTACTTTGTCTTCGACATCGAGAGCGTCTCCGACGGCGCCCTCGTATCGCGGCTGCGGTATCCGGAGGAGAAGCTCTCCCCGGCCGCGGCGATTGCCCGGTGGCGCGCGGAGCTGATGGCGGAGCAGGGGAAGGACTTCATCCCCTACACCTTCCAACTCCCGGTGTCGCTGGTCATCGCGCGGGTGGCCGCCGATTACCGGCTCATAGACCTCGTCGCCCTCGACGAGGAGAAGTCGCGGCCTCCAGAGATCGCGCGTCTCTTCTGGGAGGGATGGCGGAAGTACGGGCGGCCGTGTCTCGTGACGTTCAACGGCCGCGGCTTCGACGTCCCGCTGCTTGAGCTCTGTGCCTTCCGCTACGGGCTCCCGATTCCAGACTGGTATGCCGAAGACAAGCGCAACTACGACCAGCCGCGCTACCGCTACAACATGGCGGGGCACTTCGATCTCCACGAATGGCTCACCAACAGCGGCGCGAGCCGCTTCCAGGGGGGGCTGTCGCTGGCGGCGAATCTGATCGGCAAGCCGGGGAAGCAGGACGTCGCGGGCTACATGGTGCAGGATCTGTGGGACGCCGGCCGGGC
>CANGGC010000333.1 GCA_947453125.1 Planctomycetaceae bacterium
GCGGCCCTGGCCGCCGATCCCGACAGTTGGCTGAATCTGATCCATGTCGATGACGCGGCCGCGGTCGTGATGGCCGTCGCCGACCATGCCAATCCCGGCCCGCTCTACGTCGTCTCCGATGGCCAACCGGTTCGCCGTCGTGACTTCTACGCCCGCCTCGCGAGCCTCACCGGAAGTCCGCCGCCCCGGTGGACGCCCCCTTCCCCAGAAGCCCGCGGAGGGGACAAGCAAGTCGATCCGCGCCGTCTGTTTGCCGAGATCGGCCCGGCGCTGGCCCACCCCGATGCCCTCGCCGCCCTCGCCGGTATTCTCATGGAGGACAGGCCGCTCCCCATTCGGGGGCATCCCCCGGGGACCACGCCATGAGCCTTCGCCCGTTCACGCTGTTCCTGATCGCGACCGTCGCTGCGGTCGCGTCATGGCCCGGCGCTTCTGCGAAGGAGCCGAGTCTCCCGGCCGTCGACTTCGACCGGCAGATCGCCCCGCTCCTGATCTCGCGCTGCCTTGAATGCCACTCGGGCGCCAGTCCTGATGGCGGGCTGTCGCTCGTCGACGCCACCACCGCGGCCAAGGGGGGAGAGAGTGGTGCGGCCCTCGAGCCGGGAAAGACAGAGAGCCTCCTCTGGCAGCGGGTCGAAGGGGACGAGATGCCCCCCGAGCACCCGCTCCCACCGGAAGAAAAGGCACTCCTCCGCGCCTGGATTGACGCCGGGAGCCCCTGGGGTGAGCAGCCACTCGATCCGCTCGCCTTCAGCACGGAGAAGCGGGCCGGGCGGGATTGGTGGTCGCTCCAGCCGATTCAGGAAGCGCCGCTCCCGGAGACAGCGCTCGATCCGTGGGCGCGGGGGCCTGTCGATGCCTGGGTGCTCGAACGGCTCGGGGCTTCCGGGCTTGGCCCTTCGGCCCCCGCTGATCCGCGGACCCTCATCCGGCGGCTGTTCTTCGATCTGATCGGCCTTCCTCCGAGCCCCGAGCAGGTCGAGGCGTTCATGGCCGATCCCTCGGAGGCCGCCTACGAGCGTGTTGTCGATGACCTCCTCGCCTCGCCCCACTACGGCGAACGCTGGGGGCGGCACTGGCTCGACATCGTCCGCTACACCGAGAGCGAAGGATTTGAATACGACCACCCGCGCGACCGCGCCTGGCACTACCGCGATTACGTCATCAAGAGCTTCAACGACGACAAGCCCTACGACCGCTTCATGGCGGAACAAATCGCCGGCGATGTTCTCGAGCCGGTGACCAGCGACGGCATCATCGCCACGAGCATGCTCGTCTGCGGCGCCTGGGATCGGGCTGGCAATGCCCAGGCCAATGCCACGCAGCGTGCCATCACGCGCGAGGAGGAGATGGAGGACATGATCAGCGTCGTCGGCCAGACGTTCCTCGGCCTGACGCTCAACTGCGCCCGCTGCCATTCCCACAAGTTCGACCCGGTGCCCCAGGAGGACTATTTCCGCATCAAGGCCGTCTTCGACGGGGTGAAGCACGGAGAACGGACGTTTGCCTCCCCGGCCGAGATCGCTGCCCGCGAGCACAAGGCAGCAGCCCGCGCAGAGGCGATTGCCGCCGAGCGGGCGACGATCGCCGCCCTCGAACGGGAAGGGGCCCGGAGAGCTGCGGAACGCTCACAGGATCGCATCGCGGCGCCCCCCGGCCCTGCGCCCCTGATCCGCTGGACGTTCCAGGATGGCGGTGCAGCGGCCGGCGGCAAGCTCCATGGAGGAGCCGAGATCGTCGGGGGAAGGCTCCGGCTCCACAAGGCGACGCAGTCCTCCTTCGAAAGTGATCCGATCCCCGAGACCATTCGGGAAAAAACGCTCGAGGCTTGGGTCGTGCTGTCGGACCTCGATCAGGTGGGAGGGGCGGCGATCTCGATCGAAAGCACCCCTGACCGAGATTTCGATGCGATCGTCTTCGGCGAGCGGCAGCCGCGAAAATGGATCGCCGGCAGCGGCGGCTTCGCCCGGACGCGCGACCTCGAGGCGCCGCAGGAGTCGGCGCCAGCCGGGCAGCCGGTCCACATGGCGGCGGTTTACCGGGCCGACAACAGCATCACGCTCTACCGCAACGGCGAGCGTTACGCCCCCTCCTATGTCCCCGCGGCGGCGCTGCGGACGTTTGAGAAGGGGGCGGCGACGGTCCTCATCGGGCTGCGGCACCATGGCGCCGGCAACGGCTTTCTCGACGGCGAGATTCTCCAGGCCGCGCTCCACGACCGGGCCCTCGACGACGCCGAGGTGGCCGCCGCGTTCCGGGCGGGGGGCTTTGCCTTTTCTCAGGCAGAGATCCTCGCCGGCCTCGACGACGCCGAGCGGGCCACCCACGCCCGGGCCACGGAACGGATTGATGGACTGAAGAAGGAGACCGAGGCGTCCGCCGCAGCCGCCGAGATGTCGTACGTCGGCGTCCGTATCGAGCCAGCGCCGACGGCGCTCCTGTTGCGTGGGAGCGTCACGTCCCCCGGTGCGATCATGACGCCGGCCGGGCTCTCGGCGATCACCGCCGTCGACGCCGATCTGGGGCTCGCACCAGAGGCCCCCGAAGCGGAGCGGCGGAGGCGGTTTGCTGCCTGGATCTCCGCTCCGGCCAATCCCCTTCCTGCCCGTGTGATCGCCAACCGGGTGTGGCAGTACCACTTCGGCCGCGGGCTCGTGGCGACACCGAGCGATTTCGGCCTCAACGGTGGCCGGCCGAGCCACCCCGAACTTCTCGACTGGCTGGCGGGCGAACTGCTGCGGTCGGGATGGCGGCTCAAGGCCCTCCACCGCGCCATCCTCCTCTCCTCGACCTATCGACAGGCCTCGACCCACGACGAGAAGGCGGCGGCGATCGATGCCGACACGATCCTCCTCTGGCGGTATCCACCGCGGCGACTCGAGGCCGAGGCGGTGCGCGACGCGATGCTCGCGGTGAGTGGTGAACTCAATCCGGCGATGGGGGGCCCGAGCTTCCGCCCCTTCACGACGACGAACTTCAACGCCACCTTCTACCACCCCGTCGACCGCGACGATCCCGAGCTCAACCGGCGCACCGTCTACCGGATGAATGTCAACTCGGGGAAGGAGCCGCTCCTCGACGCCTTCGACTGCCCGAGTCCCTCTGTGAAGACGCCGACGCGTGGCGAGACGATCACGCCGCTCCAGGCGCTGGCGCTCATGAACAACAGCTTCGTGCAGCGTCAGGCCGACCGGCTCGCCGAGCGCTCGCTCGAGGCCGCGGGGGGCGACCTGACCGACGCGATCGATCGCGCCTACGAGCGTGCCTTGGGGCGGCGAGCGACCGACGCAGAACGGCATCAGGCCGTCACCGCGGCCCAGGCCCGCGGCTTGAGAAGCGTTTGCTGGGCCCTCCTCAATTCCAGCGAGTTTCTCTATGTCCAATGAGTCGCTCCGGGCCTCCCGGCTTGAACCATTCTGCGGCCTCCTGGCCTCTCCCCCGACCGCGATCATCCCGCGCCGCCACTTCCTCTCCAGCTCCAGCGGCAGTCTGGCGAGCGTCGCCCTCTCCTGGCTGCTCGCCAGAGAATCGACGGCCGCGACACCGGGCACGGCACCGGCCGGCGCGGGCTCCGGCCTCCACTTCCCCGCCAAGGCGAAGCGCGTCGTCCAGATCTTCTGCAGCGGCGGCGTCAGCCATCTCGAGACCTTCGACCCCAAGCCGGAGCTCGAGCGATTGGACGGCAAATCGCTCGAAGGGAAGGGGGAGAATCTCGGCTTCTTCGGCCAGCCCGGCATGCTCATGAAGAGCGTCTACCCGTTCGCCAAGCACGGGGAGAGTGGCTCGTCGGTCAGCAGCCTCCTGCCGCACCTTGCCAGTTGCGCCGACGATCTCTGCTTCATCCACTCGATGGTCGCCAAGAGCAACAACCACACGCCGGCCACCTTCCAGATGAACAGCGGCTTCACGCTCAACGGCTTCCCCTCCATGGGGGCCTGGCTGAGCTACGGCCTGGGCACGATCAACGAAGATCTCCCCGCGTTCGTCGTCCTCCCCGATCCCCGCGGTCAGCCGGCCGGCGGATCGATCAACTGGACCAGTGGATTCCTCCCCGCCAATCATCAGGGAGTCGCCTTCCGCACCGACGGCGGCGATCCGATTGCCGACCTCCGCACGCCCGCGGGCCTCTCTCCAACCGACCGCGTGGCCGATCTCCGGCTCCTCGGGGACATGAACAGCGACTTCGCCCGGCTCCACCCCGGCGACACCGACTTCGCGGCCCGACTGCGGTCGTATGAGCTCGCAGCCCGGATGCAGGTGAGCATCCCCGAGGCGACCAGCTTCGATGACGAGCCGGCGGCCGTTCGGGAGCTGTATGGCATCGACGATCCGACGAACAAGGGTTTTTCCCGCAATTGCCTCATGGCCCGCCGCCTCCTCGAACGGGGCGTGCGGTTCGTGCAGCTCTTCAACGGCGGCTCGTTCGGCAGCCCGCGGATCAACTGGGACGGCCACGAGAACATGAAGGA
>CANGGC010000334.1 GCA_947453125.1 Planctomycetaceae bacterium
AGAGGGGGGGTGGGCGGTCTTCAGGGCCTTCTGGGCCGGGAATACCGGCGATGGAGGGGGAGAGTGCGGGGGGCCGGCCCCCCTCCAAATACAAAAAAAGGCGACCGAGGGGGATCCCTCCCGGTCGCCTGCAAGGTCTTTTGTGCTCTTTCGGCCGGCCAGCAAGGCCCGCCGCGATCTCAGCGCCGCCGCTCGCCCCCCGGCTGGGCGGCGGTCGTGGCGGCCGGCTGTGCCTGAATGGCCGGTGCAACAGTGGTGCCGGCGGTCGGGGCGGGCGATTCCCCCTCGGCCTGCTCGGCCGCCTGGGCCCGACGCTGCATCTCGACGGCCACCATCTCCTGCTTCGCGATCATGTCATCCGGGTCTTCGAAGTTCAGCAGGAGCGGATCCATGTCGTCGAACACCTTCATGGCCATGCCCACCACCCGCCAACCCTCCGGATCGAGACGGACGACCCAGACGATGTTTTCGTTGCTCTCCTGGCCGGTTTCATCGACGTCGGACCAGACCGTCCCGACATGGACGAGCTCGCCCGAATCGCCGATCGACTCGCAGGCCTTCACCTGGTAACGGGCGGAGGGGTTCACCGGGGGCGCGACGGTGAGGCCGAGTTCCTCGGTCTTCGTCCGCGCAACCGTGGTCAGCATCGACGAGGCGGCCGTGTCGTCACCCCGCTTGATCGCCTCGAGGAACTCCACCACCGTCGCCTTGGCCGATTCGGTGCCCCCCGACTTCGCCCCGGCCGTCGCCGCTCCCCCGCCGCCGGAGCAGCCGGAGAGGACGATGGCGGAAACCGCGGCACAGCCAGCGAGGAAGCTTGCCGTCCAGAGGGACCAGCGGCCGACGTGCGAGATGACAGGGGAGCAGGGGGCTTTGAGGCTCATCGTGGACTCCATTCCGGCTTGATTTTGTTGGGTCGTGTCGTTCCGGCGGGCCTCGATCGACAGGCGGCCTGCCGGCGGGAACGATCGCGGCGGAGGGTGACGACGCCGGCGATGATGGTCAAGGTGAAAAACAGACGGGGAAAAAGGCTGCCGGCGAGTGGCGGCACCCGGTCAGAGCGATAGGATGGCTTTTTCTATGTCCCCCTCTGCTGAGCGCCGTCTCTCCCTGCCCTGCCGTCGTTTCCGGGGATCCCCTGTCATGGATTCGGTCATGGATTCGGTCATGGATTCGGTCATGGATTCGGTCATGGATGATCTGGAAACGGATACGGATACGGTGCCCTCCCGCCAGCCTCCTCCCCCGATGGCGTCTCCTGGACTTCGCTCCCCCCCTTCCTCCGGCGCTCCGCGGATTGTTCTGCCGGGGGTGATCGTGCTCGTGGCGATCGTCCTGGCCCTCGGTGCGGCGATCGGCGACGCGGCCCAGGGGGGGCGACGTCCCCGGGAACGGCAACGGGCCAAGCCTCCGGCGGTCAAGGATTGGGACAAGACGTCGAAGTCGGCCTTTCTCGACGACGCCTTCACGACCCTCGAAGGGGAACGCCCCGATTTCGTCGCCTCATCGGCCGCGCGTTTGGCCGGAACGAACGGCGGCGCAGTGGCAGCCAAGGGGGGAAATGGCGGCGGCTTTCGCTGGTCGGGGCTGATCTCACCCGACACGCTCGCCGACGAGGTGAAGGAGCAGCGAAAAGTGGTCGCCGCGGCGGTCGCCTCCGCCTCGGAGTTCAAAGGAGGGGGCTACGACAAGGCCCGCGAGGCCTTCAGTGCAATTGCCTTGGCGTTCGGGGTGATCGCCGCCCACGACGGCGAGGTGCGATGGAAGAAGGATGCCGAGAACGCCCGCGACCTCTTCGCCCGCGTCGGCTTCAATTGCAAGGTGGGGACCGACGGCTCGTTCGCCGAAGCGAAGGCCCGAGCCGCAGACCTCGAAGCGCTCCTCGATGGCGGCTCCCCCGAGAAAAAAGCTGACCGGGAGGAGGATTTCGCCTGGAGCCAGGTGGCCGCCCGGCCGGCGCTCATGAGCCGGCTCGAGGCAGCCGAGCAGGTGGCTGGGGGGATCGTCGCCTCCAAGGATGCCTTCGAAAAGCAGGTCGATGCCCTCCTTCGCGAGGTGGAGATCGTCGCCGCGATCGGGGAGGTGATCCAGCAGAAGGCCTTCGAGTACCACGACGACGACACCTACCGGTCCTATTCCGCCGCGATGCAGGATGCGGCCGTGCGGGCCCGCGACGCCGCGCGGCGGGCCGACTACGATGCCGTCCGGGCTGCGGTCGGTGATCTCAAAAAATCGTGTGACACCTGTCACGGCGACTACCGCAGCTGACCCCAAGGACCTGTCGCGTATGTCGAGAGAACCAAGCGCCGGCCGCCGGCACGCCCGCGGGACCAGAGCACGCGGAGGGCTCCCTGCCCGGCCCAGTCTCGGACGGGGAGGGGAGGTGCGGCGCCGCCCTGCGGACCGCCCTACTAAACGCGATCGCGGCGACGAGGAGCGTGGGCCGCTCGAGATCGCGCTGGTCGGTGATCTCACCGACAACGAGGCCGATCTCACCGACAAGCTCCTCGGCGTGCCACCGGGAGGGGAGTGCACGATCTGGTTCGATTCCCCCGGGGGGAATCCCTACTGCGCGATGGCGCTCTCGACGCTCATGAAGCTCCGCGGCGTGCGGGCGACGGGGATCGTCGGTGGCGAGTGCTCGTCGGCCGCGCTGTGGCCGTTTGCCACCTGTGTCCGCCGGCTCGTGACGCCGTTCAGCGTGTTTCTCTTCCACCCGATGAAGTGGCAGAGCGAGGAGCACATCGGGATCACCGAGGCGGCGGAGTGGTCGCGTCACTTCGTCGAAATTGAAGGGGAGATGGACCGGATGCTGTGCGACCTCTTCGGACGGTCGCACGACCTCATCGCCCGGTGGATCAAGACCCACCGCTACGTCTCCGGCAAGGAGATGGTGGAGGCCGGGCTGGCGGAGATGGTGGCCCTGGAAACCCTCCCCGAACTCGTGCCGCCTGCCGCTGATTGACCCTCTCACGGCTCTTTCGTCACGCTGCTACCATGCATTGATCGTCGATTTGACCGCTCGTTTCATCCCATCGCCCCCTGCCCCCGTTTCGGAGCGCTTCCATGCACGCCCGCCCCGTCTTCGTCGCCCTGCTCGCCCTCGTCGCTTTCGCGGCCCCTGCCCACGCCTGGCAGGCCGAGGCTGATGCGCTCGCTTACACGATCGCCGATGGTGGATTTTCGCTCGCCGCCCCGGAGGGCTGGAAGCGGGTGCAGCCGAAGTCGTCGATCGTCGAGACCGAGTTTTCGATTCCCTCGGAAGGAGAAGGGGTTCAGCCGGGGCGGATGACGGTGATGGGGGCCGGTGGGAGCGTGCAGGCCAACGTCGATCGCTGGTTCGGCCAGTTTGCCCAGGCCGACGGGAGCGACACGAAGGACAAGGCGACGACGAAGAAGCTCAAACTCGCCGGCTGCGAGGTGACGATCGTCGACATCACCGGCACCTACAAGGACGCCCCGGCCGGGCCTTTTGCCGGCGGAAAGGCCGTCGACCGCCCCGATTACCGGATGCTCGCGGCGATCGTGGAAACGCCCGACCGTGGCAATTACTTTCTGAAGTTCTATGGACCCGGAAAGACCGTGGCCAAGCACACCGACGGATTCCGCACGATGGTCGAAGGTCTCGTGCCCGCTGGCAAGTGATGGTTCCGCTCTCCCGATCCCGCCCACGGAGTCGTCTGCCGACATGAAGATCCAGGACTTCCTCGACCACCATCGCATCGCCGGCAATCCATTCGCGGAGGAAGACGCGCAGAACGACACGGTCTTCAAGCGCACCTGTCTGGAGTCGACCTTCCATCCGGCCTGGGACAAGATCTACGGCAACCCCGACGACCCGAGCACGGCGATCGTGTTTGGCGAGAAGGGGGCGGGGAAGACCGCGCTCAAGCTGCAGATGGTGAGGCAGTTTGAGCGTCATGACGTCGATCATCCCGACCGGAAGACGTTTGTCGTCCTCTATGACGACTTCAATCCGTTCCTCGATCGCTTCATCGATCGGGTCGGCCCGAAGCGGCCGGTGGAGAAGGTGCTTGCCCACTGGAAATTGTGGGACCACATCGACGCCATCCTCGCCATCGGCACGACGCAGCTCGTCTCGAAGCTCCTCGAGGGGGGCGGACGAGAGAAGCACCGGCTCGCCGGGCCGCAGGCGCGGGATCTCGCGCTCTTGGCGGCCTGCTACGACCAGTCGACCGGCGAGACCTTCCCTTCACGCTGGGCCCGGCTCCGTCGGCTCGTTGGCTACCGGACGTGGAAGTCGTCCTGGTCGTGGTGGCTCGGCATGGTGGCCACGGCGCTGATGGCCGGGGCGCTGGTGTCGGGGGCCGTTCAGGGGAGTCTCGAATGGACGCGCTGGTGGTGGCCATGGGCGTTGCTCGCGGCCGCGTGGGCACCTTGGCTGTGGCGGCGCGGGCGAGCCTGGTGGACAGCGCGGCGGATCGTCCGCAGCATGCGCACCGGGA
>CANGGC010000335.1 GCA_947453125.1 Planctomycetaceae bacterium
CCGATTGACGAGATTCCGCGACAGCCAGCCATTGCCCGGGTCGGTCATGAGGCCCGCGAGCTGCTCGAGTCGCTCGGCCGGCGGCTTCGTGCCGTCGATCGCCCCGAGCTCCTTGAATGGCCAGCCGGGGGAGGCGAACGCGCCGGTCGCCTTGTCGCAGCGGAAGAGCTCGAGAGTGTCAGGGGCCATCACCGCCGCGAGATCGTAGGTCTCTTGGAGCTTCCAGCGGTCGACGAAGCTGTCGTGGCAGCTCGCGCACTTGAGATTGATCCCCAGGAACGTCTGCCCGACGTTTTGCGCGAACTGGATCGGCACGGTCTGGCTCGAGTTGACCTCACCGCGCCACACGATTCCGTCGATGAAGCCGCGCGAAGCGTCCGTGGGGGCCACGAGCTCGCGCACGAACCGGTCGTAGGGGATGTTGTCGACGAGGGCGCGGTGGAGCCAGGGGGTGATCTGCTTGCGGCCACCGGTGATGAAGCCGGTGCCGGTGTAGTCGTTGCGGAGGAGATCGTTCCAGAACGTCATCCAGTGCTCGGCCCGGGCCAGATCGTCGTCGAGGAGTTCCTTGATCTTTCGCTGGCGCTTGCCCGGATCGGGGTCGGCACAGAAGGCGTCGACAGCCTCTGGGGATGGGAGGAGGCCGACGAGATCGAGGCTCACGCGGCGGAGGAACGTGGCGTCGTCGCAGCGTTGCGGCGTCGGCACCCCCTTGGCTTGCTGGTAGGCATCGACGATCCGATCGACCGAATGGAGGCGGCCGTTTTCGGGGGCGGGGAGCGTGACCGGTCGGAGGGCGAGGGGGGCCTCGTAGGTGTTGCCGGCAAAAGAAAAGCCATCTTCCCAGGGCGCCTTGGCGTCGACCCAGCGCGTGAGGATCGCGACCGCCTCCGCTGGCAGTGCTTCCCCCTCGCTCGGCATGCGGATATCGGGATCGGTGCTGGTGATCCGGCGGATCAGTTCGCTCCCGGCGGCATCTCCGGCTACGAGACCCGGCGTGCCTGAATCACCGCCGGCGAGGAGCGCTTCCCGGTCGTTGAGCGAGAAGCCCCCCTGTCGCTGTGAGCCGGTGTGGCACTTGCCACACTTGGCCCGGAGGATCGGAACGACCTCGTGGGAGAAGTCGACGGCCCGGGCGGGGAGCGCCGCCAGAAGGAGGATCGGCCACCAACTACACGCGGAACGGCATATCCGGCCGGAGTGCCAAAGGCTCGTCATGGTTTCACTTCGAAGGATCGAATCCCGACTGTAACTATTATAGCTCTTCGTCGCTTCAGGGGCCGAACTGCCGCTGCCGGCATCGTTTACTGAACCGGAGGGAATTGAGGCCGGTCACTCATCGCGGGGATCTTCCTTCTTCTCTTTCAGCTCCTTTTCGAGCTCTTCGATTTCCCGGAGGTCCTCCGCGTCGGCCGCAGCGGCATTGGCGAGCCGGCGCATCTCGTCAAACTCGTCGTAGCGCTCACCAGCGATCCGTTTTGCGTCGTCGTGGCTGATCGAGCCGGGGCCCACCAGTACGGCCCGGTCGTTGAATCGCAACAGGGCATCGACGTTGTCACGCCAGAAGGCGTGCGAGAGCTCCTTGCGATCCTTGACCCGTAACTCCGCCTGCTCCAGGAAGATCACGACCAGCCGGTTGAGCGTATCGATCTCATCCTGCGTCAAGTAGTTTTTCGCGACGATGACGTCTTCCTTGCGGACCCGCGAGCCCTTCCAGTTCGTGAGGGCCATGTTCGGCGAGCTGGCGTCGGCCCGAGCGACGATAAGCTCGGCGGCCGTGCTGCCCGTGGCGGCGTAGAGGAGCTTGTTTTGCGTCTCGGCGAAGAAGAGGGCCGTTTCCGGCTCGGTGGCCTTGTAATCGGAGCTCAAGGCAAAGAGATCACGGACCTTCTGGTAGAAGCGTTTTTCAGATGCCCGGATTTCGCGGATTCGCGCGAGCAGCTCGTCGAAATGGTCCCAGCCCCGCGGGTCTTTGAGGCGGGCGTCGTCGATGACGAAGCCTTTGACCAAAAACTCCCGCAAGTGGGTGGTGGCCCACTGGCGAAATTGGACGCCACGAGGGGAGCGAACGCGGTAGCCGATCGCCAAGATCAGATCGAGGTTGTAGAGGGAAACGGTGCGTTTTACCGTGCGTTTCCCCTCGGTTTGAACTGTTAAGGATTCCTTAACGGTTGCCTCGGGAAAGAGCTCACCGTCATCGAAGATGTTTTTCGTGTGGATCGAGATGTTGGGCTTCGATGTCTGGAACAGCTCCGCGATTTCACCCTGAGAGAGCCAGATCGTGCCGCCGTCGACGCGGAGATCGATCCGCGTCGAGCCGTCGCCCGACGTGTAAAGGATAAGGTCGCTCATTCTTCCGCCGCCTTGTTCGTGCGACGACCAGGCTACTTAACCGGCTCCGCACCTCAGCCCCGGGCTGTCACTTCTTAAACCGGGCATCGCTTTGGTTTCCTCGCGAGAGCGTGTAGGCGAGGAGATCGAGGACCTCCTGTTCGTTCAAGGTGTCGAGGAGCCCCTTGGGCATCAGCGACTCCGCCGCCGGGATGATCTCGTCGATCTCTGCGCGGGCGATCTCGACGAACTTCGTCGCGTCCTCCGGATCGGTGACGACGACGACCTTCTCCGGCGACTCGTAAACGATCCGGCCGGTGTGGGCCTTCCCCCCTTGGGTGGTGACGATGCTTCCCTTGTACTGGTCCGAGATCACCTTGCTCGGGACCACCATCGCTTCGATCATGTCCTTGAGCTGGAAGCGGCCGCCGGCCTGGGTGAGGTCGGGGCCGGTCGAGCCGCCGTCGTCGCCGAAGCGGTGGCAGACGACGCACCGGGCCGCGGCGAAGGTGCGCTTGCCCCCTTCGAAGTCTCGCCCCGTGGCCAGTCCCTTCTCCGCCGACGCAAGGACATCATCGACCGACCAGGCCTTCCCCGGCCCCGCCGGCTTCGGCAGCGGCGGCGGCACGTAGGCCTTGCGGGCGCCGATTGTCTCCAGCGCCAGCTTGTCGTTCTCCGAGAGGCCGACGAGGCTGTCGTTCTCGATGTTGACGAGGAACTTTCGGAAGCTCGCGCCGCCGGCCCATTGCTGGGCCCGGTTGAACCAGCCGTGGTAGCCCTTGCGGTCGTCGAGCGTCCAGGCGTTTTTCTCGTTAACGGTCCGGAGACAATACGCGAAGTGGACCTGGAGGAGATCACTGCGCTTCTCGAGGGCGTCGCGAACGGAGCTGCCGTAGCCGGCATTCCGCGTGATCAGCTGGCGCAGCTCCTCTTCGTTGGGGGCGAGGTTGGTGGCCCCGGCCGACGTCGACGGCTCGGCCATGAGGCCGACGAGCTGCGTCACGATCCCCGGGGCACGAACGGCGACAAGCAGGCTTGAGAGCTCGCGGTCGAGATCGAACGCTCCCGAGGGAAACAGGGACGCGAGCTTGGCTGCGATCTTCCCCTTCGCCTCCGCCGACGGGTCACCGAGCCGGATCATCGCGAGCTGATAGGCCCGGACGAGATCAACTTTGGAGGCCGTGTCGAGCTTGGCGAGATCGACGCCATCGAGGGCGCCAAGGACCAGCGACTGCATCGTCGGCTCCCCTTGGCGGGCGACGGCGATCGCCGCATGAACTCGAGCAAGTGCATCGGAGCCGGCAAGCCCCGTGGCGGCCCAGGCCTCGAGTGGCTGGTGCTCGAGCGCTATCCTCGCGGCGTAGCGGATGAAGCGGTCGGGATTGGCAAGCTGAGGGAGGGCCGCGGCCACGGCCGCCTTCGTGTCGGCTCCCTTGACGTGAAATGCCTCGAGCGCCTGGCGGACCTTGCGGCTCTCGGCGCCGGCGGTCGACTTGGCATCGACCGGGGCGGTCGATTCCTTGCCGACGTAGGTCACCCGGTAGAGCTCCCCCTGCCCGCCACGGCCACCGACGGTGAAGTAGACGGCGCCATCCTGACCGATCGTCATGTCGGTGAGCGGGAGCGGCGTCCGCGACACAAACTCCTCCTTCTCGCCTTTGTAGGTCGAGCCGTCGGGCGTGAGGTGGATCGCGTACATCGTCCCGAACGTCCAGTCGCAAATGAAGAACGCCTTCTGGTACTTGGCCGGGAACTTCGCGCCGTAGCCGAAGGAGGCGCCGACCGGCGAGCCGGGGCCGATGTCGACGAGCGCCGGGAGGCTGTCGGGAAGCGCCGGCGACCACTTGCCGGCACCGGAACGCCAGCCGAGCTCACTGCCGCTCGTGGCATGGTTGACACGCGTCGGTCGATACCACGGCGAACCGAAGTCCCACTCCATGTCGGCGTCGTAGACGAACATCTCGCCGTCAGCGTTGAAGGCGAAGTCGTAGGGATTGCGGTAGCCGCCGGTCCAGATTTCCCACGATTTGCCATCGGGATCGGTGCTGACGACATAGCCGCCCGGCGCGAGGATCCCGACGGCATGGCCCCCGGCGTCCCAGAGACGCGTGATGAGGAGATCTTC
>CANGGC010000336.1 GCA_947453125.1 Planctomycetaceae bacterium
CAATACGCCGGAAAGAAATGAGGAACAGATTTGGTCATCGGATAACGAGCGTGTCTGACTGCAACGCCACGATGCCCCCCCTCAAGATGCCTTTGGCACCCCGGACAGGGGAATGAGTGACGGCCGAAAGACATCGCCGCCGGAAGAAAGTCCCCCCGAAAGCCAGCCCCGCACCACACGAAAAGCCTACGGTCTGGCTCCCTGACCGGCAAGCCGCAAGCCCCAGCCACTCCCCACCGGCAGGGGGAACCTGACCGGCGGGTGCGGGCCCCCGGAGCGGTTCTTCAGCTCCGGCATCACCACCCGAGCCCCCGATCAACCTCGGTAAGAACGATCGAAAACGCCTATTTCCCCTCGGCTGCGAGCAGGTCGGCCGCCAGGAGCATCGTCCCGGCGTGAATCTCGACGATCGCCCCGATGTCGGCGCAGTAGCCCCCCCCGCAGACGATCCCCACGGGAAGCCCGGCGGACCGGGCCGCCGCGAGCACCCGGCGGTCGCGCTCGAGCAGCCCGGCGCGGCTGACGGAGAGCCTCCCGAGCCGATCCCCTGCATAGGGATCGGCCCCCGCGATATAGAGGAGAAGATCGCCCCTCCCCTCTCCGAGCGCCCCGTCGAGCGCCGCATCGACCGCCACGAGGTAGGTCGAGTCGTCGGCACCATCCTCGAGGCCGATGTCGAGGTCGCCCGGATGCTTGCGGAGGGGGAAGTTGCGGGCGCCGTGGACCGACACGGTGAACACCGAGGGATCGGCCGCGAAGATCTCGGCCGTGCCATTCCCCTGATGGACGTCGAGATCGAGGATCACCACCCGCTCGACCATGCCCCGGGCCTGCATCTCGCGGGCCGCCACCGCGGTGTCATTGAAGACGCAGTAGCCTTCCCCCCAGTCGCTCCCGGCATGGTGGGTGCCTCCGGCGAGGCTGGCGGCGATTCCGTCCTCGAGCGCCGCCGCTGCGGCATCGACCGCGGCACCGGTGCTCCGCAGCGAGCGGGCAACAAGTTGCTCACTCCAGGGAAAACCGATCCGCCGGACCTCCGCTGGCGTGAGCGTGCCGGCCATCACCCTGCCGACATAGGCTCGCTTGTGGACACGGAGGATCTCCTCGTCAGTGGCAGCGTGGGGCTCGATGAACTCAAGCGCCGCGCCGGCAGCCGCCTCGGCCTCCAATCGCTTCCGCAACGCCCGGTATTTCTCCACCGGAAAGCGGTGCCCCTCCGGGAGAGGCAACTGATAGCGGTCGGAGGGGAACAGCCGCATGGCCCGAAGCGCCCGGGGGAATCAGCCCGCTCGACGGCGCCGGCACCACCAGACACCGAGGCCGATGCCACCGGCAGCGAGGAGCTGCGTCATGGCTGCCGGTTCCGGCACCACGATCGCAACGATCTGCGGCCGGTAGTAGGAGAGATCGGCGAAATACGAAGTGTTGTAGAAGGCCGCCGTGGAAGTGCCCCCAGGCTGATTCGGCAGCAATCCCTGGGCAATGATGATCCCGGCGAGGTTCCAAGCCCCGGCTTGCTTCACGAACACGGCACCGCCGGAGTCGCCGCTGACGACCTGGGCCTCGTTGTTGGAAACATACGGATCGAACGTCGTGCCGATGCCGAGGACGTCCACCCCGACGTTGAACCAACCGCGATCATCGATGGCGTTGGTGCCCCAGCGCATCGAGTTCGTGCCGTCGGTCTTGAATCCGGCCTCGTTGGCGAGGGCCTCCGTGGTCTCCGTCCAGATCCACGGATTCGAAGAGTCGTTGATGTCCCAGAAGGTCGGATTCGCCTGCTGGAGTCGCCCCCGGCCGATCATCGTCACCGACTCGCCGTTGGCAGGCGCCGTGCTGGCGACATGAATGAAAGGCAGGCTCAGCGACGGCGTCGCGATCTGAAACATATAGAGATCGGTGGAGGCCGACTTCCCGGCGGCGGCGGCGTTGGTGAGTTGGCGGCCAGTGCCGGGCAGCATGGCGTACTTCACGCCACCGAGGGTGATGCCGTCACCGCTGCCAACAACATGATTGGCCGTCAGCACCCAGCCGTACCCGATATAGATTCCCCCGCCAAAGCCGATCGCTCCGACGTTATTCCAGCCGGGATCATCGCTGGGGGCGGACATGTTCGCCGATCCCGCGTTGATCCGGTCGATGACGATCGCCCCGACCGAGCCGGCCAATGGGCCGGCGCTCGCCATGGCCATGACCGCGATCCACAGCCACGAAGCTCGGAAGCGCATGCCGGATCTCCTCGTTCGGATGGCGGCGACAAGGGCGCCAGGGCCGGGGGCCCGCGCAGTCGCCGCTTGGCTCAGGATCGTACGCAACGGGCGCCGATGCCGTCGATGGCGGTTGATGCAGCGGCGGGGGCCGGGAGGTTTTCCCGGCGGACAGCTACCGGGCGGCGAGGCGCCGGATGGTGACAAACCTCGCCGTCGCCCCCCCGGGGCCAAACTCCGCCCCGGCAATCCCCGGCACTACCTCGAATCGGGCCGGCTCGATCGACTCGATCTCCCAGCCGTTGGAGAACGTCGCCCGGAGTTCCTCGTCGGCCACCCGACGGGGCCCCTGAGTCCCCGGTTCGTCGGTCGACATGCAGAGGATGAAGACCCTCGCGCCCGGCTCGAGGAGCTGACCGAGGGCCTCCCCATAGGCCGTGCGCTGAGCATCGTCGAAGGAGTGGAAAAGCCCGCAATCGGTGACGGCGTCGAAGCGCTCGGGGAGCGACCCGATATGGGTGGCGTCCATGCGCAGGAAGTTCACCGCCAGCCCCAGTTGGGCCCCCTTGCGGCGGGCCACCTCGAGCGGTTCCTCGAGGTAGTCGATTCCTGTCACCGCATGGCCGCGTGACGCCAGCCAAAGGCCGAGGTCGCCGGTGCCACACCCGGCGTCGAGGACCCGACCGACGATCCGCTCTGCGGCAGCAACGAACGCCGCTTGCGGCCGGCCGATGTCCCAGGGGGCACGGGGAAGGGCGTAATAGTCGACGAATCGGGCCCGCTGCGCCGACACGTCTTGGCCGCCCCCTCCGTGACCGGCCGTCATTTCTTCCGTGCCTTCTTCACCGCCGGCTTCACGGCCGGCTTCTTCGTCGCGTGGCCGACCGCCGACTTCAGGGCCTTGGCAGGAGAACCAGATCGCGGCGCTCCGCCACGGCCGTCAACGAGGACGTCAACAGTGCCGGTCTCGACCCGGTAGAGCCAGCCATGGATCCGCGGCACCGATCCATGGGCGTGCAAGTTCTTGATCAGCGCGAGATTGCGGAGGTGCTTGATCTGGAGCTTGACGTTCTCTTCGGTCAGCACCGCGAGTTTCTCCTCCCGGTTGAGGCCGCGCTCGAGGGCGATCCGGTCGGCTGCCTCCTTGGCGCCGGTGGCGATGCAGAGCCAGTCGGCGATGTAGTTCTCGTGAACACCATCCTCGATCGCGGCGATGCCGCCGCAGCGGGTGTGACCGCAGACGATGATGTCCTCGATCTTGAGATGGACGACGCCGTACTCGAGGATCGCCGAGATGTTGACATCGTTGAAGGCGACGATGTTGGCGACATTGCGGTGGACGAACATCGTCCCCGGCTTCGAGTCGGTCATCTGATGTTCGCTGACCCGCGAGTCGGAACAACCGATCCACAGCACCTTGGGCCGCTGCTGCGCGGCGAGGGCGTGGTAGTACTCGGCGTTCGGGGCGAACTCGGTGCTGACGAACTTGGCGTTACCGGCGAGCAGATTGTCGATCATCGGTCAGGGCCCCGCGGTGGGAGGACGGCCGGGAATCACACCCGGTCCGGCCCAAACCCTACCATTCCGCCCGCCCCGCGTCACCGCCGGAGCCAGGGCCATCGTCGGGGCGGGGAATCGGTTCGGGCCCCGGCTCCGCGCTGGGCGGCTGGGCAGCATCCCCGTCCTTACCATCGCGGACCGCGGAATCGTAGGCGTCGCGGTAGAAGTCGGCATGGCTGAGCATGATCGAGTCGATGCCGGGAATGCCCAGCGAGGAGAGGGGGACGAATCCCGCCGGAGGCGTGGCGGCGGCATCCCGGGGCGCCTGGGGAGGAGCCTGGCGCGGACTGTTCTTCCGAGCCCGCCGCGGGGGGCGCGGCGTCGCACGGTCGGCCTCGTCTTTGGATCGCAGCGGCGGCAACCACCACACGACCCCGTTTTGCATGACGATGCGGTTGACGCCCATGTCCCGTCCCTCGTGTCCTCTTCGACCCCTCTTCGACCCAGACGGGGGCCTCGGTCCGGCCACTCGCCCCCCCGGTAGGTATCGAACCGGGCCCCCCCCGACCCGCGTGGTGGCCCAGTGACACGGGCGCCGCCGGAACAATCGTTCCGGTCAGGCGTTCCGGTCAGGCGCGATGGTCAGGCCGGAAACGAGGCTGAATGACCCGGAAAACCACCGTTGCCGCCGAGGTGACCGCCGGGCTATCGTCCCGCCCCCTCCGGACAGTCCGGAGTGCATCAA
>CANGGC010000337.1 GCA_947453125.1 Planctomycetaceae bacterium
GATCGAGGGCGTCGGTGGCGGTCGCCACGGCCGAATCGAAGCCGAAGGTGAAAGCCGTGGCGCCGAGATCGTTGTCGATCGTCTTCGGGACGCCGACGACGGGCATGCCTGCCTCGTGGCACTGCCTCGCGATCGACAGCGATCCATCCCCGCCGACACACACTAGGCCGCAGATCCCCAACTGCTCGAGGGTCGTTGCCGCCGCCTTGAGAAGCTGCGGGTCGATCGCCACCCGGTCGTTCTCCCCCACCAGCGCCGTGAATCGGCCGGTGTTCGAGGAGCCGAGGATCGTTCCCCCCTGGGTGAGGATGTTCGCCACGAGCGACGGATCGAGCGGCATCCAGGCGACCGGGTCGACGAGCCCCTCGTAACCACGGAGGAAGCCGAGGCTCTCGTAGCCGAGGCGGTAGGCGCTCTTCACCACCGCGCGGATGACGGCATTGAGGCCAGGGCAATCCCCGCCTCCGGTGAGGATGCCGATGCGCGGCCTGCGGACGGGCATGATGGGATGCTCCGGAAAAAGCGGGACCGAACGATGAGGTGGGTGAGTGTAGCGTTCTGCGGGAAGAGGCATCCGCGGCCCCCGGTTCCCGAATGAAACGGGGCACGATTCATGGCCGCCAGGCGCGGATCGCCATCCGCAGCAGGGCCAGCGCCGCGTCGCGTCGTTGGCGAAAGCCCGCCTTGCTCTCGCCGACGGTGCGATCGGTGAACGTGATCGGCACCTCGACGATTCTCCCTCCGGCGCGGTGCACCTGAATGAGCATGTCCTCGAGCACGGCATACCCCTCGTCGAACGGCCCCGGGAGGCGATCGAAGAATCCCAGGTGAACGGCGCGGAAGCCGGTCGACGAGTCGCGCACCGGCAGGCGGAGGATCCAGCGCGCGTACCAATTCACAAGCACGCTCGTGACGCGCCGCGAGAGTGGCCAGCCGACGATCCGCCCTCCGGCCACCCGCCGCGATCCCAGCGCCACCGCGGCGGGCCGGCCGCCGACGGGCTCGAGCGCCGCCAAGAGCCTGGGGATGTCGTCGGGATCGTGACTGAAGTCGGCATCCATGTTGAGAGCGACCGCGAACCCGTGGGCGCTCGCCACCCGGAAGCCTTCGATGATCGCGGAGCCGAGGCCGCGGCGACCACGGCGCACGAGCACGTGGAGGCGCGGCCGCGTCCGCGCGAGGTCGAGGACGAGCGTCCCCGTACCATCGGGGGAGTCGTCATCGACGACGAGCATCTGGAGCCCGGAATCGACCCCGAGGACACGATCGACGAGATCCCCGATCGACCCGCGCTCGTTGTAGGTCGCCGTCACGACGAGCACGCGCCCTGGTGGCCAGGCCGGCGCTGAGGCCAGATCACCACCCGGCTGCGGTGGCGCTTCCGCCCCGCCGAGCCCTTCGGGCAGCACGCGGCTCATTCCGCCGACCCACCCCGACGCATCCGGGCAAACAGGCGCCGATAATCACCGAGGCGCACGGGAATCACCCGCCGGTCGGCCTCGACCGGGGGCATCCACAGATCCTCCTCGATCACCACCATGTCGGCATCGTCCGCGGCGTCGGCCACGACAGGCGCCGCGGGAGCGACCGGGGCGGATCTGGACCGCGGGTCGGCGGCGACCGGACGATGGTCTGCTGAGGGAAGCTGACGGGAGAGCGCTGTCCCCTCGCGGCTGGCAACATGACGGCGGTCGCTGAAATCGGCCGGGGCGCGCACGACATACCGTTCGACGACCCGCTCGGCGTCGGCGAAGTATTCCGCGAACGGATCCTCGATCCCGTCGAACACGAGTTCCACCTCGGGGCCGGACCACGGGTTGCCGGTCGGCACGATCAACGGCTCACGCCCCGACGGGGCGTTTCCCCAGGCTGTCACAGGCCCGCTTTCATCCTCGCCGCCGATACCCCCCTCGGGATCCTCGTCGCCGTAGCCTTCGGCCCCGTCGTCAAACGAGATGCCGTGGGAGATCGCATCGTCGCCGAGCAACCCCGACTCGACATGGCCATCGGCCAGTTCGTCCCCGAACGACCCGAACTCGACAATCGCGCTGGAGTCGCCCATCTCCAGGCGCTCCGGTGCCCGGTCGACCGCCGGGCGGGGATCGGCCGCGGGAGGCATCCGATCGACGACATGCCCCAGAGAGGTTGCGGGGAGACGCTGGATGTCGCGCCACGCACTGGTGATGTCGGCGGGCCCGACGCGCTTCCGCCCCGCTTCGCCGGCCTGCACGAGCGCCAGGTCGCAAAGCTGGTTCACCAGCCGCGGCACCCCGTCTGTGGCCGCGAACACCGCGTCATCGCTTCCCCGCTCGAAGACGGCATCCCACTGCAAACCGGCCACCTTCATCTGCGTCCGCAGATAGGCCATCGTCTCCTCGTGGTCGAGCGGCTCGAGATAGAACCGGGCCCCGATCCGCTGGGCGAGGCTCTCCATCCGCGACGTACCGAGGCGCTCGTCCATCTCGCGCGTCCCGGCGAGGACGACGTGGACGGAGGGGAGCGGCGTGGGGATGTTCGTCAGGAGGCGCAGCTCCTCGAGGAGGCGGGTGGGGAGTGTGTGCGCCTCGTCGACGAGGATCACCAGGCCCGACCCACTGGCGGCGAGGCCGCGGACGCGTTCGACGACACCGATGCGCAGCTCCCCCTCGTCGATGCCACGGTACGGTTCGCCGATCTCGGCGAGCACCGCCTGCCAGAGGGCGCGGCGGGTGCAGATCCGGGCGCCGGAGAGGAGGGCGACATCGAAGTCGTCGCGGACATGTTCGGCCAGCTTGGCCAGCAGCAGCGTCTTGCCGGTCCCGGGGGGGCCGACGATCAGCCCGACCCCTTCAGACCGACGGATGGCCCGCTCGATCCCGAGCAGGGCGGCATCGATGGCTCGCGCCGGATGGTAGAAGTCGGTACGCGGGGCGGCGAGGAAGGGGCGGCTCGACGGCGGGCGACGCGGGGCGATCATCGTGCGGGTCAATTCCTGGTGGTGTGCACCGGTCAGGCCGTTGTCCTCCGACACCCGGCTCCCCCCTTGTTTCGACCAGCCGGCGCGGCTTCCTCCACCATCGCGCCCCGGCGTAGACTCTTCCGGTCGTCCAAGTCGCAGCGGCCCTGCCGATCCTGCCGGTTCGGCGGATGGTACGGCTGTGCCCCGGCGTCCGGCGGACGGCCTGTTTCACTGTCACCGATTCCGAAACCGAAGACTGTCACCATGTTTCGTGTGAAGATCTGTGGCGTGACGACTCCTGACGACGCCCGGATGGTGGCAGCGGCGGGAGCCGATGCGGTGGGGCTCAACTTCGTCCCCGGCTCGCCGCGTTGCCTGACCGTGGAGTCGGCCCGGCTGGTGGCAGCCGCTCTCCCCGCCGGGATCCTCCGCATCGGGGTCTTTGCCGGCATGGATCCCTCCACGGTGCGGGGAATCGCCGACAGCGTCGGCCTCGATGCCATCCAGTTTCACGGGCATATCGCCCCTCCGGTCGCCGGCGTCCCGAACCCCTGCTGGGATCCCCCCGGGGTCTGCCGCGACGTCGCCCCGATTCCGGTGATCCGGGCCTGCCGGTTGCGGAGTGACGGACCGGCGACTGCGGCGCTCGACGAGGCGCGGGGCTGGATCCAAGCAGCGCTCGCCGCAGGACGGGCTCCGGCGATGCTCTTGGTCGATGCCGGGGCCGCGCCTGGCGCAGCACCCGCGAGCCTGGGCGGAACGGGGCTGGTGGTCGACTGGGAGCGATTCGTGGCGGCAGGCGACGCCGGAATGCCTGTCGCTCTGGCCGGGGGGCTGAACGCCGACAACGTCGCCGCGGCGATCGAGGCCACCGGGGCGACGGCGGTCGACACCGCCAGCGGCGTCGAGTCGGCACCGGGAAGGAAGGACCCCGATCGCGTGCAGGCCTTCGTCAGCCGGGCCCTCCGAGCGCTGGCCGCCAGGGCCGACCGCTGACGGCCCCGGGGAGGAACGGGGGGTGCGGGAAAACACCCTTTTCCATTCCTGCCGGACGGCTAAGATGCAGGGCCTTCCGTCGGCCGTTTGAGCCGGCCCGGCTGATCGCCCTTCGCCCGACCCTGCTGTGCCTTTTTCCCGGCCCGGTTCGATGGGGGGGGCGATTCCTTCGCTTCGTCCGCCCAATCTGTCCCCGCCCTCCCTGAAGGAGTTCTCCCTTGGCCCACGTTGAAACCCGCCTTCCCTACAAGGTTGCCGATCTCGCGCTCGCCGACTGGGGCCGCAAGGAGATCATGCTGGCCGAAAACGAGATGCCGGGCCTGATGGCGCTGCGGCACAAGTACGGCCGGAGCAAGCCGCTGGCCGGGGCTCGGATTGCCGGCTGCCTCCACATGACGATCCAGACGGCCGTCCTCATCGAGACGCTCAAAGAGCTCGGTGCGGAAGTGACCTGGAGCAGCTGCAACATCTTCTCGACCCAGGATCATGCCGCTGCGGCCATCGCCAAGGCTGGA
>CANGGC010000338.1 GCA_947453125.1 Planctomycetaceae bacterium
ACTCGGGCAGGCGTTCACGCGACTCGTTGACGTGGCCGGACTTGGCAGCGGGCACCGTCGGCCCGATCGCCCGATGGATCAAGGCCCACGGGGCAAGCGCGGCAGAAATGCCCATGGCGCCGATCGCCGGCAGGAGCCAGCGGCCGCGATCCGGCCGGGGGTCAGCGATCTTCAAGTGCCCACCCGGATCCCAGTCGGGGTGGCCTTCGGAGAAGCGTTCGAGAAGGTCCGACAGCTCCCGGGCGAGGGCCCCGGCATCGGAGGGCCGATCGGCCGCCGCGGGGGCGAGCGCCTGGTCGACGATCCCACCGAGGGCCCGGCCCACCCGTGAAGCCGCCCGCTTGGCAAGCGCAGGACGGTGCGAGCGGATCCGCTCCATTGTTGCCACGATCGACCCCTCCTCGAGCCGGAACGGGCTCGCTGCGGTGAGCAGCTCATGGAGGACGACGCCGAGCGACCAGACGTCGGTGCGGGGGCTCTCCTCCGGCGGACGGGCATCGAGGAGCTCCGGAGCGATCGACTCGATCGTTCCCACCAGTTGCCCGGCGCGCGTCACACGGGTGGCGTGGAGATCGCCGCGAAACGCGGTGGCGACGCCAAAGTCGATCACCTTCGCAAGCCCGTCGACTCCGACGAGAATGTTCCCCGCCTTGAGGTCGCGGTGAACGACGCCACCCGCATGGGCGACTGCCACGCCCGCGCACACGTCGCGGAAGAGCTCGACGCGGCGGCGGAGGGGAAGCGAGTGGACCTCCGCGTAGCGGTTGATCGGCAGGGCATCGGCGACGAACTCCATCACAAACCACGGCAGCCGTTCGCCCCCGCAGGGGAGGAAGCCGGCGTGGTAGACGCGGCACAGCGCCGGGTGGGAGAGGGCCCCGAGGATCTCGAGCTCGCGGAGGAAGCGCTTCGTGCTTTCGGGGTCGAGCCGGCCGGGGCGTTGAAGCTTCACCGCCACCGTCCGCGCGGGCTGCTCCTGGATCCCCTCATACACCCGCCCCATGCCCCCTTCGCCGACGACGCGCAGGAGTCTCACGCCTCCCACGGTCGTGCCGACGAACGGATCGGCAGCGGCGGCAGGGAGGGCCTCCTCGACGAGCTGCCACAGCGGCTCGAGGTCGAAGCGGCCTTCGGAGGTACCATCAGAGGCGGGCGTCGCAGGGGCGTTGTTTCCCTCTGCCGCGGGATCAGCTTCATCGCGATCTTTGTCAGTCATGAGAAAGGCCTCCGTAACGCTCACCCGGTGCAGGGCACATCCGCGCCGAGGGCGTCGCGCAGCGTCTGCTTGATCGCGTTCCAGCGGCGCTTCACGGTCCGCACCGAGCAGCCGAGATGATCGGCGACCTCGACCTGCTCGGCCCCGAGGAACCAGGCCAATTCGAACACCTCCCGCTCTCCGGAGGGGAGCGCGGCAGCGGCCTCGTGGAAGGCGGCCCAGCGTTCGACGCCGGGGTCGTGGACATAGGGGTCGGCCGCGTAGGAAACGCGCATCACCACCTCGCTGTCGACGATGGTCGAATTGCTCTCGTGGTTGGCGGCGTACGACTCGGGGCCGCGGTGCTTGCGGGCCAGATCGACGAGCTCCCGGCGGATTTGGAGCGTGGCCAGATTGACGAGGTGCTCGGGGGTCGAAAGGCGGGTGGCGTCGAGAGCCCGGAGGAAGCGAATGGCGGCATTCTGGACGACGTCATCGGTGTCGTCCCAGCGGCGAACGGTGCGAAACGACCGGAGCATCCGGTGGGTCACCTCCCGCATCCGCCCGACGACGAGGCCGACGACCTCCTCGCGCGCCGCCCCATCGCCGGCCTGGAGTGCCGGAAAAAGCTCATGGAGCCGGCGGAGGGGTTGGGGTGTCGACATCGCAGCCGAGAGTTCCTGAACAGGCGGCAGGCATCATAGCCGGGCGGGGGTTCACCCTCCATGCCGGGGAAGGGCCACCGCACGCAGGGCCCGGTGCCCTCCCCTTCACCGCCGAACGCCCATCTGAACCTGTAAAAACCGCGGCCTGTGAGATTCCTCGAGCCTGTTGGCACCTGAAGGGCCCTGCTCTCGCAGCGCCTTAAGACATCGATGACGGGGGATCATCGGGCTGTGGCATTTTCCGCACAGCCAGTCGCCACTGATCCGCCACATGTCATCGTTGTCTGCCGCCACACCGACACCCGCAAGAGTCTTTCATGCCCATCACGGTCACCTGCACCTGTGGAAAACAGTATCAGGTCGCCAACGAGCACGGCGGCAAGTCTTTCACGTGCAAGGCCTGCAAGACCACGGGGACGGTGCCGGTAGGCACAGAACAAAGCACCACTCCGAACGAACGACACTCCCGCTCGTCGAGTCTGGATTCGCCTTCCACCAACAAACACAACCGCGAGAAGGCGCAATCGCCGGCATCCGCTCCGGAGACCGATAGCAAGCCGTGCCCCTGCTGCGCGGAAACGATCAAAGCAGGAGCCAAGAAATGTCGCTTCTGCGGGGAGATTCTCGACGGCCCACCTGCGCTCCCAAAGCCCAGCGCTAGTTTTTCGGGATCGTCGAGCAGCGGTGAACGAGGATCGCTTCCCCCAGAGTTTCCAGGGAACAGGGACGCCGTCGAGCGCAACGGTGCTCTGCTGACGTTTCACACCTCTTACGAAGTCGCTTACAAGACCGTGCTCACGGTCATCGAGCAGGCTCGTCTCATCGGTAACGCGGCCACGGCTATCACACACAACAACCCGCGGGAGGGTGTGATCGCCGCTACGGTAGACACGAACAACTACAGAAATCGCCTTCTTGCCTGGGCTGTTTTCTATTCCGACAAAGGCACGATCAAATGCTTGATCACGTTGGCTGGACAGCACGGCACCGGTGACCACGGCCTTCAAACGGCAAGACTGATTGATCGAATTCAGACAGAGGGAGAAGACCTCCCCCTCACTCGAGGACCACAGGGCCTCCTTCCACCACGCCTGCCCGAGCATCCAGGAATAGATTTGTCGCCTTTGTCACGAAAGATCTTTTTTTGGACCATCTTTAGTTTTTGGATTTTCTCGCCGGCGTGTATCGGTTGGTTTCTTCATATTTCGAAGATCGAGCATGAACTGTCGGGGATCTCTGTCCCCATCACGGGCATTGAGCCCCTCGCCAAAGCCAAGGTCTGGTGCTATGTGTCATTCGTCATCGACGTGCTACTGGTGTTCGTCATCGTGGCCTCGTAGGCGTGTTGTGCCACCCCCGCAGGGCCGACAACGGCCACCCGCCTCGCCGACAAGGACGAAGAACTGACGGGTTTTTAGAGGGCCAAGGACATCATTGAGTGCGTCGCCGAACCCGCCATCAAGGAATGGGTCATGACGCGCGGTCGGAACTTCGACTGGGACCTCGAAGAGGTCAAGGCAATCCGCCTCAGCAACCAGCGGAGCGGGATTCCGGACGTGCACGTGCCCGGGGCCGAGAAACGTTGGGGAGGACCGTTACGTTTGCCACCCAGGTGGTGTGCCCCCCCCTTCACAGCCCACCGCGTAGGTAAGCAAGCAAGTCGCGCATCTGCTCGACCGAGACCGTCTCCTCCATTCCCTCCGGCATGAACGAGCGGTTCGACGTCACGAGCTCGTCGATCTCGGCTCGGGCGATGTTCCGCACCGTCCCGTCGGCGAGCTTCATCGTCACGCTGCCACCGGTCTCTGCGGCGATCAGCCCGGCCACCACTTCGCCGCTTTCGAGCACGCAGGTCGAGGCCTGATAGCCAGGCTGGATGTCGGCATTCGGATCGAGAATATTCGCGAGAAGTCGCTCCGGCGCGTGCTCGATCACCGTGGCGAGGTTCGGGCCGACGTCGTGGCCATACTCGCCCCGGCGATGGCAGGCGGCACAGACCCGCAAGTACGTGTCGCGGCCACGGGTGGCGTCCCCATCCCCCTCGAGGGCCACGCGATACCGGGCGACGACATCCTTTCGGGCCGCACTCTCGCCACCGGCAAGGAGCGTCTTGGCCCGGGCGGCAAGCACGCCGTCGGGTGAGCCGAGCAGCCTGTCGCGTTGCTGGAGAGAGAGATTCCCCGGAGCGAGCAGGCCGCTCTCGACCCGGTCGAGGAGATCGGCCATCCACTCGGGCCTCGAGAGCCAGGCGTCGACGGCGCGGGTCCGCGAGGCCGGCCCGAGCGCCGGCCAGGCCTCCGCAAACGCCCCCGGCACCCCGGCCGCACCCGACCGGGCAAGGGACTCAATCGCCTCTGCCTGCACCTCGGGGTCGACTTGTGGCACGAGCCAGCCAGCGAGCAGCGCGACGGCACCGTCGCGCGTCTTGCCGATGCGGGAGAGGAGCCGCGCGGCAGCCAAGCGGATCTCCGGCTGCTCCGAAGCATCGGAGGCAACATTCCCGGCGCGATCAAGCTCCCGATCGAGTCCGGCGAGCGTCGCCGCGGCGACGTTCATCCCCCACGGATCGACACCGACCC
>CANGGC010000339.1 GCA_947453125.1 Planctomycetaceae bacterium
CCGCCAATGGCTCGCCGTCGCGGCCCCCGGGCCGGCGGTGATCCTCGTCGCCAGCGTCCACGACGCCGCGGCGGGGGTTCTCGAGATGGCGCTGGCCGAGGAGTCGGCCACCGGTCGACGCCCGCTCCGGCAGCGGCGGATCGGCTTTGCCGATCTGCCCTGCCTGCCGGCGGTTGCCGAACCGCACCGGGTGGGGATCGATCGCCTGGCGGCGGGCGCGGCAGCCGCCGCGGTGAAGCCGCGAGGCTCGGGGGTGATTGTCGTCGATTGCGGGACTGCGGCGACGGTCGATCTGATCGCCGCTGACGGTCGGTTTTTGGGGGGAGCGATCCTTCCCGGGCCGACGCTCATGGCCCGGGCCTTGGCCCAGGGAACGAGCAAGCTGCCCGAGGTCCGGGCCCTTGAACATGCCGATCCACCGGCGATGCCCGGCGGAAACACTCGCGAGGCGATCGCCGCCGGCATCGGCTGGGGGATGCGCGGGGCGATCGCCGAACTCGTGGCCCGGTCGAGATCGGCCCTCGGGCCATCGACCCCGGTGCTCGTCACCGGGGGGTGGAGCGGAGCCATCCTGCCGGCTCTCCCCGGGGCGATCGAGATGCCCGATCTCGTTCTGGTGGGGATCGCGCTGGCGGCCGAGCGGGCCCTGGCTCGTTGACGGCGCGACAAAACCTCACCGCCGTGGTGGGATCATGGTGCGATTGCAGGTAGACTCCCGCTCTTCCTTCCTTGTCCAGTCCCCGATCCTGCGGCGCTCCATGGCGAAGACCTCCGGTGATCCCTCTGTTGCCCCTCCGCTGGCGCCGGCGCTCGAGCGTGCCTTGGCCGCTGCGCGGATCGCCGAGGAGACCCGCGGCACCGACATCCGCATCCTCGACCTGCGCGGGGTGACGCCGATGTTCGATTACTTCGTCGTCGCCACCGGCACGAGCCGTCGGCAGATCCACTCCATGGCCGACGAGATCGAGAAGGTCATGAAGCGGGAGTGGAACGACCGCAAGCGTGGCGGCGAGGGGTACGAGGAGGGGCGGTGGATCGTCCTTGATTACGGCGACGTCGTGATCCAGTTGTTCGATGCCGAAGCCCGCGACTATTGGGATCTCGAGCACCTCTGGAGCGAGGCCCGTCGCGTCCCCCTGCCGTCGGCGGGAGCCGCGACGTGATGGCGGACGACGCTCCACGGGCCCCCGGACTCGCGTCTGCAGGAACGTTCCGTGACCGGCTGCGGGGCTGCTTCGCCGCGGCCTTCCAGAGCCTCGCCTCCGATGGGATCGTGGCGATCGACGCCGCGGAGATCCCCACGCTGCTCGAGCAGGTGCGGGAAACGGCTGACGCCAAGTTCGGCGACTATTCCGGCACGATGGCGATGGGGCTGGCGAAGAAGGCGGGGAAGAAACCCCGCGACCTCGCCATCGAGATCGCCCGTCACCTTGCCGACGCGCCTGGCTATGCCGAGGCCTTCGCCCCTCCCGGCGATCCCGTCGGCCCCGGATTCATCAATGTCCGGATTCGGGACGAGGCCCTCGGCGCCGCCGTTTCGGCTGCGTTTCGCGACGAACGCCTCGGGGTGCCCGGCGTGGCTGAGCCCGACACGATCGTCATCGATTTCAGCTCGCCGAACGTCGCCAAGCCGATGCATGTCGGCCATATCCGCTCGACGGTGATCGGTGACGCGATCGCCCGAATCCTCGGCTTCCGCGGCCACCACACGATCACCGACAACCATCTCGGCGACTGGGGCACGCAATTCGGGATGATCCTCTGGGGCTGGAAGCGATTCGGAGACGAGGCCGCTTTTGCCGCCGATCCGACCGGCGAACTGGGACGGATCTATCGCACTGTCCGGAAGCTCGCTGACGGGAAGCCGGAGGAGATCGCCGCCGACCCTTCGATCGCCGAACTGGCCGCAAAATACCCCGACGCCGGTCGCGAGGTCCTTCTCGAGACGGCCCGGCTCCACGAGGGGGATGCCGACAACCGGGCCCTCTGGGAGCGGTTCATGCCAGCGTGCCTCGGCGACATCGAGCGGCTCTATGAGCGTCTCGATGTCCGCTTCGACCACACCCTCGGGGAGAGCTTCTTCCAGCCGTTCTTGGCCGGAGTCGTCGACGATCTGGAGGCGAAGGGGCTGGCCCGCGAGAGCCGCGGCGCCATCGGGGTCTTTCTCGACGGCGATGACAAGCCACCGTTCCTCGTCCGCAAGGCCGACGGTGCCTTCCTCTACGCGACGACCGATCTGGCGACGATCCGCTGGCGCCTCGAGCACTGGAAGCCCGACCGGATCCTCTATGTTGTTGACCACCGTCAGGGGCAGCACTTCGATCAATTGTTCGAGACGGCGAAACGCTGGGGCATCGACGGGGTCGACCTCGTCCATGTCGCCTTCGGTACCGTGCTCGGCGATGACGGCAAGCCATTCAAGACTCGGGCCGGCGACACAGTGGGGCTCGAGTCGCTCCTCAACGAGGGGGTGGAGCGGGCCGCAGCGGTTGTCGCCGCTGACGAGGGGCTCTCGCTGGAGGAACGCCGTCGCGTGGCCGAGACGGTCGGCATCGGTGCTATCAAGTATGCCGATCTCTGCCAAAACCGGACGACTGACTACGTCTTCAGCTACGACAAGATGCTCCAACTGACCGGCAACACCGCGGCCTACATGCAGTATGCGGTGGCCCGGGTGGAAGGGGTGCTGGAGAAGGGGGGGATCGATCGCGGGGCGCTGCGGAACACGGCGACGCCGATCGTGCTCGCCGATCCGAAGGAACGCGCCTTGGCCCTTGAGATCGCCCGCTTTGGCGAGGTCCTCGAGGATGTCGAGGCCGATTACCGACCCAACGTCCTCACCGCCTGGCTGTTCGACGTGGCCGGCTGTTATTCGGCCTTCTATGACGCCCTTCCGATCCTGAAAGCTCCCGAGCCGGAGCGCTCGAGCCGACTGGCGCTTTGCGACCTCACCGGACGGGTTCTGCGGAAGGGGCTGGAACTGCTCGGCATCGGCACCGTCCGCAAGATGTGACCGCCGCCGGTCACCGAGGAATCGTGAGATCATGAGCCGGCAACTGGCCAGCATCCGCAACATCGGCATTGTCGCCCACATCGATGCCGGCAAGACCACGCTCACCGAGCGGATGCTCTTCTACACCAAGTCGAGCCACCGTCTCGGAGACGTCGACAAGGGAACGACCGTCACCGACTTCGATCCCGAAGAGCAGGAACGCGGGATCACCATCTACTCCGCGGCGGTGAGCTTCCGTTGGCGCGACGTGACGGTGAACCTCATCGACACTCCCGGCCACGTCGATTTCACCGCCGAGGTGGAGCGATCCCTCCGAGTCCTCGACGGGGCGGTGGTCGTCTTCTCCGCCCGCGAGGGGGTGGAGGCGCAGAGCGAGACGGTCTGGCGGCAGGCCGACAAATACCACGTCCCGCGGGTGGCGCTCGTCAACAAGCTCGATCGCGAGGGTGCCGATTTCTTTGGCACCGTCAACCAGATCGAGAAGCGGCTCGGCGCCAAGCCGCTGGTGCTCCACGTGCCCCTCGGCATGGGGCCGCCGCACGTCAAGGATCCCTTCCGCGGGCTCGTCGATCTCGTCGAGATGAAACTCCTCACCTATCCGCCGCGGGACGAAGTGCTCGATGGGGACGCCCCCGCCGAGGCCTTCACGGTGGGCTCGATCCCCGATGAGGTTGCCGACCTGGCCGCCGAATGGCGCGAGCAGCTCGTTTCCACCCTCTTCGACTTCTCGGATGAGCTCGCCGAACTGGCGATGAACGAGGCGCCGATCCCCACGCAAGTGATCCGCAAGGCGATCCGCGAAGCGACCCTCGCCCGCCGCGTCGTGCCGGTGTTCGCCGGCTCCGCCCTCGACTGCATCGGAGTGCAACCGGTGCTCGACGCGGTCGCCTACTATCTCCCCAGCCCCCTCGATGTGCCCCCCGTCGAAGGCCTCGACCCGACGAAAAAGACGCCTGTCACGGTCAAGCGTGCGGCCGATCCGGCGGCGCCGTTCTGCGGGCTCGTGTTCAAAATCCTCGCCGAGAAGCATGGCGACCTGTACTTCGTCCGCATCTACTCAGGCACGCTCAAGGCGGGGAGCCGGATGTGGAATCCGCTCCGACAGAAGAAGGAAAACATCGCCCAGCTGTGGCGTGTGCAGGCCGACCGCCGCGAGCAGATCGAGAAGTGCGAGGCGGGAGACATCGTCGGCGTCATCGGCCCCCGCAACAGCATCACCGGTGACACGCTCTGCGAGGTCGATGCCCCGGTGATCCTGGAGTCGATCGAGTTCCCGGAGACGGTGATCTCGATGGCGATCGAGCCGGAGACGAGCCTCGAGCGGAAGAAGCTCTCCGACGTCCTCGAGATGATGAAGCGTCAGGATCCGACGTTCCGTGCCAGCGAGAGCGAGGAGACGGGGCAGACGCTCATCTC
>CANGGC010000340.1 GCA_947453125.1 Planctomycetaceae bacterium
GCCTCGACCTCCTCCCGGCTCTCGGTCCATCGGGCTCGCTCCACGACGGGATGATCCACCAGGGCTTCCGGGCCACCGTCCGCTGTCACGATCCCGGCGGCCTGGCCAACTTCGAACAGGCTTGGCGGCGCGAGGTGGAGGAGCGTCCGCGCGCCGGCGGCGTGGCCGTGGTGCTCGGGGCGGGGAATGTCACTGGCCTGTCGGCCGCCGACGTCATCTCCCAGGTTTTCGAGCATGGCCGCGGGGTGTTGCTCAAGCTTCATCCCCTCCATGCCCCGCTCCGGCCGGTCCTCGAATCAGCGCTCGGGCCGCTGGTCGAGGCGGGGCTGCTCGCGATCGTCGAGGGGGGCGCCGACGTCGCCCAGGCCGCCCTCGCCGCCGCGGAGACGACCCACATCCATGTCACCGGTGGCGAGGCGACCTTCCGGGCCATCGTTTGGGGGAGCGCCGATCCTGGCGACCGCACCGCCTCCCCGCGGCTCTCCAAGCCGATCACCTGTGAGCTCGGCAACGTCACCCCCTGGTTCATTCTCCCGGGGCGGTATTCGCGGGCCGCGCTTTCCTATCAGGCCGACCTCGTCGCCGCCTCGATCACCAACAACACCTCCTTCAATTGCATCGCCACGAAGGGGATCGTCACCTGCCGGTCTTGGCCGCAGCGGGAGGACTTCCTCGCCCTGATCGAGCGCCGGCTCGCCTCGCTGCCGGCGCGGCCGGGCTGGTATCCCGGCTCCGTCCGCGACTGGGAGGCGGCGACCGGGCGCGCCGCTCCTGCCGACGGCACGCTTCCTTGGAGCCTTTCCACAGACATCGACCCGGCGACCGACGATCGCCTCCTCGACCGGGAGTGGTTTGTCCCGGTGGTGGCCGAGGTGCCACTCGACGCCGACGATCTGGCCGGGTTTTGCGGCCGGGCTCTGGCGTTCTCGCATCGGCTGCCGGGGTCGCTGGCAGCGAGCGTGACGATTCCCAACGGGCTCTCGTCGGTCGATGCCCGTCACGCCGAGCAGTTCGTCGATCATCTCGCCTTCGGCGCCGTGGCGGTGAACACGTGGTCGGCGCTGGCGTACGCCCTCGGCAACGTGCCGTGGGGGGGCTTTCCCGGGGGAACGCTCGCTTCCCCGAAGAGCGGGATAGGGTTCGTCCACGATCCGCTTCTGTTGCCGTTGGTGCACAATTCGGTGATCCGCTCGCCGCTCTCCGCGGCCATCCGGCCGCCGTGGTTTCCGTGGCATCGCTCGGGCGCCCGGCTGGCACGGGGCGTGGTCGATCTCTACGGCCGATGTGCGGCCGGAAAGAGCGGCCTCGGCACGGTGCTCGCGATGCTTCCCTCGGTCCTCCGCGGGTGAATTGAGCGGTCTTGAAAACGACGAAGGGAGCAGGCCCCCATGGAAGACTGCTCCCCTCGCATTGGATTCACGATGGTCGGCGGATGCCGCGACGATCAGCCGACGTAGAGCCCGCGGGTGTTGGACTTGGTGAACCCGCTGATCTTCTCGTTGGCGAGGGTCGACCGAGCTGTCCAGACCCCTTCGCCGCCGCCTTCGGCGAAGGTGTACGCGTAGAGCTGGATCGTCGGACTGACCCCGTCCGCGGACGCGACCATCACTTGGCCCGCCCGGGCCGCCACGCGGACGCCGGTCCGGAAGGCCGTGCCGAGATCCTTCTTGGAGATGAGCGTGCCCTTGAGTCCGTCGTAGATGCTCACGGTCTGGGCCTTGTCGAAGCCGATGATCAACTCGGCCTTGCCGTCGCGATTCATGTCGGCCGCGGCCACAAACACGCCCGTTCCACCCTTGGCGGCAAATGACGTGAGCAGGGCATTCTGGGGCGGCAGCGTCCCCTTCTCAGCGATCAGGAGCCGGCCGCTGTAGACAGAGACCTTGCCCCCTCCGCCCGGGCCGGCGCCCGCCACCACGTCGCCGTATCCGTCGGCATCGACGTCGCCGCCGGCCACGCGCACCCCAACCCGCGCCGCGGCCCCGAACGGCGCAAACGTGCGGAGGAGCGTGCCCCGGCGCCCCTCGTAGATCTTCACCTCGCTCGGCCGTGCACCGGCTGAGCCGACGATCACGTCCGCGAAGCCGTCGCTGTTGACGTCGGCGGTGGCGACGAACACGCCGGGCCGGGCGGCCGCCCCCGTGGCGCCGGGGACGAGCTTGAACATCGCCGCCGCCTGCCAGATGACCGAGTTGGTCCTTCCATCGACCACGACCACGGTGTCCCGCCCTCCCGGGCCGGCCCCGTAGACGTAGTCGACGACGCCGTCGGCGTTGATGTCGCCCGTCGCCGTCCGCCATTCACCGGCGTAGTTCGGCAGGAGCTGGCCGGGCGAGGTCTTCACGCTGGGGGTGATCAGTGGGATCTGATCACGGAACTCGAGGACCGGACGCGTGTTCGCATCCGTTTTGAAATCCGCGCTGGCGACCGTGAAGATCGCCGGGTTGGTGGCCGACGCCGCGTTCGAGACGGCCGGATAATCGATCCGGTAGACGTGGCTCGTCGGCCCCGGTGCCACGTCCTCAGTGCGGAACCGGGTCTGCATGTCGCTGGCCCCCGTGCCGTCCACGTAGGAGGCGAACCGGGAGTTCGTGTCGTCGGACGCGATCGCCGAGTTCACGAACAGTCCCGCCGAGGGGACATTGCCGGTGGCGGTTGTCGTGAGCAGCGTCGTACGGTTGCCCACCGTGTCGCGGACAAACACGCCCCCCTTGAAGCTCCGATCGGAGACCCCCTGGACGAGGTTGTTGGCCTTGCTCGAGAACATCACGTAACGGCCGCTCTGGCTGATCGTGTTGAGCACGTCGCGCGATCCGGCGGGGGTGGCCGAACCGAGCGTCGCCTGGTTGCCCGAGGCGTTGGGCTTGCCGCTCACGTCGGGCTTGCCAGCGGCATCGACGTTGAAGCCGACCGAGACGAGGATCGTGACGCCCTTGGCCCCGGCGGCCCAGTCGAGCCTCCGCATCCAGAGATTGTCGAAACCTCCGAGGATGAAGTTGAGCGGCAGCGGTGCCTGCGGCAGGTTCTGCGTAAAGGGATAGGGTGACGTGAATCCGGGCAGGTAGAAGTTGTTGGCGGCGGTGGAGAAGAGGAACGACGAGCCGTCGGCCGACATCCCTCCGAAACTGGCGATCCGGTTCGTGTTGGCCAGGCCATCGGGAGAGTTGACGAGCACGGTCTTCCCGGACGAGACGGTCGGGGAGGCCGAAGTGAACTGGAATCCGTAAATGTCGATCGGGTGGGGCTGAAACGCCGTCCACTTGCTCCCGCCGACGATCACCGGCTCGGAAAAATCGGCGGTGACGTCCTTCCAGCCCTCCACGAGGTTGCCGGCCGACGACGTGAACGCTATCGTCCTCCCGTCGTTACTCACCGAGTGGTTCTGAGAATCCCACAGCTCCGCCACGAAGTTGCGGACGAAGGGACGCACGCTCCCGTCGAATAAGTTCGGCTGGGCCGACCCGGCAGTCTTCGTGGCATCGTCCCACTTCCGGCTGACGAGGAGGTTGGTACTCGAGTCGACGTCGCTTGCGAAAACGTCGAGGGAGAAATCGGAGTCGGTGGTGCCGGCCACGATCTCGGCGGAAGTCCGCCGCGTGCTGTAGACGACCCGCGTTCCATCGCCACTCATCTGGCTGAACATCGGCTCGAACGGCTCCGCCCACGCGCCCTGGCCGATGGCCGGCCCGGTGTAGTTGCCGAGGGCCTGCGTCGCATCGACGTTGACGGTCACGGTCTTCGCTGCCCACGGTCCGCCGCCGAAGCCCGTCGTGCTGGCGACGAAACTGTCGAGCGTCCAGTCGCTGCCGGCTCCCTGGCCCTGTGCGTTCACGCTGATCGCCTCTTGGTCGAGGATGCCCGGCCTCACGACGTCGATCCAGCCGGCCGGCAACCAGCTGTCGTAGAGCACCCTCGTGCCGTCTTCGGAGATGCCCTTGTTGAGGGAGAGCGACTCCTGTGGGTCCTGCTGGACGAGATTCTGGAAGTTATCCGGGAGCACGGGGAGGTATTCCTGGGCGAACACGCCGGTCGCCATCGGCTGGCCCGGCTTCGGTACGGGCAGCCCTGGCACCAACGCGTTTTTCGCGACAGCCTGCTGTTGGCCCTCGGCATTGAGGCGGCTGACCAGCGCGATGTTGTTGGCGGCGTCGCCATCGGCTCTCCACACGAACACGTCGACCGTGCCCATCTGGTAGTTGTTCCACGTGTCCGTCGTGGCATCCCGTTTTACCGGGCGGTAGGTCGCCTGATCGTTCTCCACAGGCACGCTCGTGTCGTACTCGTTTGCCGCGATGATCGAATCGAAGACGACGCTCCGGCCGTCGCCGCTGAGATCGGCCGAAAGGGGCTCGAACATCGGCCACTGTCCGTACCCCGGAAGGTACTTGGAGCCTTCGAGCCCCGCGTAGCCGGCCGA
>CANGGC010000341.1 GCA_947453125.1 Planctomycetaceae bacterium
CGCCAGAGACCGCTTACGAGATACCAGTCGAGGAAGCTTTTCTCGAGCGGACCCATTTCGAGTTCACTCTCATCGGTGGCGCACAGCGGGGGGTGTTCGGGATATTGCCAGAGGCAGACTCCGGTGACGACTCGATGCTTTCGGCCGGAGAGGGATTCGAGCATGCGGCGTGCTTCGGGCGGGCTGGCAGCTTGGCCAAGTTCCCTGCCGTCGACCTCGCTGAGGGTGTCGCAGGCGAGAATCAGCCCCCGCACGCCGCTCGCTGCCACCGCCTCGGCTTTTGCCCGGGCGAGCCGGAGGACGTAGGCTTCGAGAGATTCGTCGGCGCTCCGGCCTGGGGCGGCCGCCTCAGCCTCGTCGGGCGGAGGGACGATTTCGATCTGCCAGCCAGCCTCGGTGGCGAGTTGCCGTCGGCGCGGCGATCGGCTGGCAAGAATGATCCGCGGACGCGGTGGTGATCCCATGTCGAGCACTTCCCTGGGGCTGGTGATCCTCCACGAAGATGACCACCTGCTCGTCTGCGTCAAGCCGGCGGGGATTCCGACGGCCAATGCGCCCCGGGGAGAGACGAGCCTCTACACGCTGGCCCGACGGACACGGGCGTTCATTGGGGTTGTCAGTCGGATCGATGCTCCGGTGTCGGGGGTCGTGGTGTTTGCCAAAACGAGCCCGGCAGCCGCGGATCTCGCCGAGCAATTTCGCCATCGGACGGTGGTGAAGGAGTACGTCGCGATTGCCGAGGGAAGGTTTCCTGCGCCACTGGGGCAGTGGGTGGAGTGGTGTGACGCTTTGCCGGCTGATCCGCGCGTGCTCGGGCTTGGGGGCACGGGGCGGGGGGGGGGTAGGCCGGTGGACAGGGGTGAGGATGGCGGCGACGGGGAAGAGGAGCCGGGGAGGGAATCGGTGGTGAGGGCGAGGGTCGTGCGGCGGGCCGGTGAGGTATCGCTGGTCGAGCTCGAGCCCTCCACGGGGCGGAAACATCAACTCCGTATCCAACTCGCCACCCGCCGCTGTCCGATCGTCGGCGACCGGCGCTACGGTGCCAGGTTGCCATTTCCCCTCGGGATTGCTCTCCACGCCCGGAGGCTGAAAATCGACCATCCAGCCACTGGGGAACCGCTCTGTCTGGAGGCCCCGATCCCGGTGGGATGGTCGGCGCGATTCCCCCCGCTGTTCACCGGAGGGTAGGTTAACGGGCATGGGCGTCACTGACGGGGAGGGCCGGGACGATCCGGAGACTGGCGAACAGCCAGCCTCGGGACCGCCTGCGCGCTTTCGCGACACGGCCCTTGCCAGTTCGCTCGTCGATGCGACGGCGATCGACTCCGCCGAGGACGTCGTCCGGAAAACTCTCGGCGCGGGGGGCGAGCCGTCACGATGGGATCAGGCGGTGGCTGATGTGCTCGTGGAACGGGGGACTCTGACCCGCTTTCAGGCGACGCAGATGCTCGCCGGCCGCCGGAAGCTGACCCTCGGTCAGTACCGAATCCTCGACGTCCTCGGCCAGGGAGGGATGGGGCAGGTGTTTCGTGCGGAGCACGCGATGATGGGGCGCGAGGTCGCCGTCAAGGTGTTGCCGAGGGCGAAGTCGACGCCCGATACCGAGGCGGCGTTCCGACGTGAGATCCGCATGCTCGGTCGGCTCGATCATCCGAACCTCGTCCGTGCGCTCGATGCCGGGCACGACGGAAAGGTCTATTACCTCGTCACCGAACTCGTCGACGGCGTCGACCTGCGCAAGCAGGTACTCAAGTATGGGACGCTCGACGAGGTGGCTGCCGCCGCGGTGGTTTCGCAGGTTGCCCGTGGGTTGGCCTATGCCCACACCGAAGGGCTGGTCCACCGGGATGTGAAGCCGGGAAACATCCTCGTGACGCCGGCGGGGCGTGCGAAACTGCTCGATGTCGGTCTGGCCGGCTCGGTGCTCGAGTCGGAATCAACGCGGCTGGGGCGCGTCGTCGGCACGATGGACTACATGGCACCGGAGCAGATCCGCTCGCCCGATACGGTCGGGCCGGCGGCCGATGTTTACGGCCTGGGATGCACGCTGTACTTCGTGCTTGCCGGGCAAGTTCCCTTTCCCGGCGGGACGCGTCAGGACAAGGCTCGCCGACAGTTGACCGAGACGCCTGCCCCGATCCAGAAGTTCGCCCCTGGCGTGAGCGATGCCTTCTGTCGCGTCGTGGAGGCGATGATGGACAAGGATCCGGTTCAGCGGATCGGCACCGCCGACGCGGTCATCGAATGGCTGCGCCCCTGGACCCCCGATGCACCGGTCCCAATGGGGCGGAGGACGCGGGTGAAATCGTCCCGGCCGTCCGCTGCCTCCTCCAACCGGGTGGGTAGTCCGGGCTCTGAGGCGGGAAGTGGTGAACGTGGGGAGGCGTCGCGTTCCGGTGGTGGATCGAGCGGCTATGCGTCGGGGATCCAATCCCCCCTCTCGCGGAACGCCTCCTCGCGCCGATCGGCCGGGGGCCGCGGCGACTCTGTGTTTGCATCTTCCGCGGGCGGGGATGGCCCTTCGGGCTGGGAGTGGCCTTCGCCCCCTCCCATTCCGCCGCATGGTTCAACGCCGATCGATGCACTCCGATCGTTTTTTCTCGGGCGGCCCGGGGCCGGGCCGAATCCGGCCGGTAACGCCTTTGCGCTGGCGTTTTCTGCCGGATTGGCGGGGGCTGCAGCCGTCACGGCCCTGCGGCTGTTCGTGCCGGGGCTCGCCGGAATGCTCCCTGCCTCTGCGGGGCCGGTCGTCTGCGGCGGGGGCATTTTTCTCGCCACGCTCGTCACGCTCCTTTTCGCCCGTGGCGGCGGGGATGGGGAGTGAGCCCAAGGATTTCGTGCCCGGGGCTACGAATCGGTCGACGACTGCGGTACAATCCCGCTCCGATCTGCCGGACAGGTAGCTCAGTTGGTAGAGCAATGGACTGAAAATCCATGTGTCGCCGGTTCGATTCCGGCCCTGTCCACTTCATCTGAAAACCCTGCCCAGTGAGTGCCCCGGAAGGGGCTTAGGGCACGGCCGGCGGGCTCATCGCCGGGCCGGCCATTCTTCCCCGCCGAACCGCCGCCTGGCGGTGATCTGGCCCAGCCGCACTCGCGGGCGTTCCCAGTTCTCGCGGGCGTTCCCAGTTCTAGCCGGCGTTCCCGAGGCCGTGGCCCAGGATCGGGCCCCTCGTGCCGTCAGTTGCGGCGCTGGTTCGAGGTTTCCGGCGGCGCGCTGAAAAAACGGGGCCGCGGGAGACGCGTGAGCAACAGCGACACCTTCGACCCGATGACGACGGCCGCGAACGTCAGGGTGGAATAGAGAAAGAAGAGCCAGTGGAGCGCAAATGCCGCGAGAGCAAACGCGACGCCGCGACGACGAAGGCAGAGCTGGTAGAAGTCGAGATGCATCCAAGCCATGGCCAGCAGCACGGCCGGCACGGCGAGAAGCGGCCACCAGCTCCCGATGGCGATCGAGAGCGGGAGGAGGCTGGCCGAGAACAGCGCCGCAGCACCGCAGAGCCGGTTGCCCCAATCGAGATTCAGCGTCGCTGGGAGGTCGTGGTTCTCCAGGATCAACTGCGTCCAGGGGACGGCCCGCCGGAAGATGTCGGTCATCACCATCGAACGCAGCGACCACGACTTGTGGTGTTTGCACTGGACGGCCGGATCGAGCACGATCCGCCCGCCGGCAGCCTGCACGCGGAGGCCGAGTTCGATGTCCTCGACGCTGGGGTGACGGAAATCGTCGTCGAAGCCACCCACATCGAATAAGGCTGCAGACCGGATCGCACCGCAGCCGGACCAGAAACTCGCTGCCCTGCCCGGATGGCTCGTGTGGGTGTGGTGGTGGAGGAGGTTGCGGAACTGGCTGACGACGCCACGACAGGCAGGAGCGTCGTCGTAGCTGCCGAACAGGGCGACGAGGTCTGGAGTTACGGCAAAGGCCGTCCTGATCCGCTCGAGGGCGTCGGTGGCGACTTCGACGTCAGCATCGAGGAACAGCAGCACGTTGCCGTTGGCCTCCGCAGCCCCGAGATTGCGGGCGTGGGCCGGGCCGCGGCAGTCGCCGGTCGTGAACACCTTCACGCCGGCATCGGTCAACCACACGGGCGGCGGACTAGCGACGCCGTCGAAGACGACGAGGACCTCCGCTCCTCCCCCGCCGAGGGCCGCCGAATGCTCGAGGACCGCCCGGACGCACGGTTCGAAACACCCCGTCCAAGAGACCGTCGGCATGATCACCGACAGACTGATGGCCTCGCCACCGGAGGGAGCAATGGGACCGACAGCGAGAACGGAATCGCCGGCTTTCTCAGCACCGAGAGAACGCTTTTCCAGCGTTTTGGTGGCATCCATGACTGTTGGTCGCAAACTCGAGCCTCGCGGTCGTCATTGGGTGAAAACCAAGGTGTGAGAGTCCAAGATGC
>CANGGC010000342.1 GCA_947453125.1 Planctomycetaceae bacterium
AACCTGCTCTCCACGACGCCCTCAGCGCCCCAACTCGGCCTCTTCCAGGGGACACTGAGCCCCGGGAAGCCGGTGGAAACGATGCCATCCCTCCGGATGAACATATTTTTTGGAGGGACCGGCCGCGACAGCTTCCAGCGACCTTTTCAGGCCGCGGGCGTCGCTGTGGGATCGAAGAGGAGAATGTAAGGATGGGCGAGGGCGGTGTCAACACGCCCCCTGCGTCTGGCTCGACAAAAGGCACTTTTCTCGCGGGTTTTTCTCCGGAACCCCTTTTCTTTTCCGTTTTTGGTAGGGGATTTTCTCCGGTCGCGGCCAGGCCCTCCCCTTTTCTTCTGAGATCGAAGAGGATTTTCGATCGGGTTTTTCCTCGTGCCCGGATTCGCCGGGCCGTTTCAGGGAAGGCCCCACGCTTGCCGGAAGCTGATTGAGCGATGTTGGGGGAATCGCTACTGGTTTCCCATGGAATTGCCAGACAAGCCTTCTTTTCACCCGAAAGAGACCGTAAAAAATCCACCGGGGTCCCATGGCGCGGCCTCACCCCCTCGGCGAAAGATCGCATCACGCCCTTTTTCCGGACTGATCGAGCCCTCCCGCCGCCGTCTTCCCTCCAAGAGACTCCCATCATGAAAGCGTTGCTCCTCACTTCCCCTGGGGAACTCACTTACACGGAGGTCGAAGTCCCTGCTCCGGGCCCCGGGGAGGTTCGGATCCGCGTGGCCGCCTGCGGCATCTGCGGGAGCGACGTCCATGGATTCACAGGGTCGACCGGGCGCCGGATTCCTCCCCTCGTGATGGGTCATGAGGCGGCCGGCACGGTCGATGCCGTGGGAGCGGGGGTCGACGACCTGGTCGTTGGCACTCGGGTTGCCCTCGACTCGACCGTTTTTTGCGGTCAATGCACCCACTGCCTCGACGGCCGCGAGAATCTCTGTACCGACCGGCAGGTGCTTGGGGTTTCCTGCGGGCCGTACCGTCGGCATGGCTGTTTCGCCGAGTATGTGGTGGTGCCCCGTCGGGTGGCCTATCCGATCCCGAGCAGCCTCGACTTCATCGCGGCATCTTTGCTCGAACCGCTCACCATTGCCCTTCATGCCGTTCATCTGGCGGGAGTCGGCCCGCAGACCCGATCGGCGGTGGTCGTCGGGGCAGGGCCGATCGGTTTGGCCTGCGTCGCCTCGCTGCGGGCCTATGGGGTGCCGAGAATTGCAGCGATCGATCTCGACGAGGGGCGACTCGCCCAGGCCCGCTCGCTCGGCGCGACCGAGACGTTCGTTGCCGGGAATGACGCCGGCGTGAAGGCGGCACGCTACGGGACGTCGACTCCCGACACTGACGGCGCTGACGTCGTCTTCGAGGCCGTCGGGGCCACGGCGCCGGTGCGGACGGCGATCGAGGCCTGCACGCGTGGGGGCACCGTGGTGCTCGTCGGAAATGTGTCCCCACAGATCGAGATGCCGCTGCAAATGGTCGTCACCCGGCAGTTGCGGCTCCAGGGATCCTGCTCGTCGGCGGGAAGCTACCCGGAAGCGATCCGGTTGGTCGCCGAGGGAAAGGTCGACCTGTCTTGCTTTGTCAGTAAGGTCGCGCCCTTGTCGGAGGGGGTCGAGTGGTTTCATCGCCTTCACGAGCGCGAACCGGGCCTCGTAAAGATCGTGCTCACCCCCTGATTCCCTGCTTTCGACGTCCCTCCAGGCAAAGAAGGAACCGCCCAATGACATCCGCTCCACCCACCGGGCCAGCCCTGTTCGATCTCACCGGCCGCACGGCGTTCGTGACCGGCGCCAGCCGTGGCCTGGGGCTGCAAATGGCCGGGGCCCTTGCGCGGGCCGGCGCCGATCTCGTGATCACCGCCAGAAAGGCCGAGGATCTGGCCGCGTCGCGGGCCGCGCTCGAAGCCCACGGCCACCGTGTTACACCGCTCTCCCTCGATCTCCGCAGCGAATCGAGCATCCGCGACTGCGCGGCGGCCGCGATCGAAGCCGCGGGGGCGATCGACATCCTCCTCAACAACGCCGGCTGCAACATCCGCAAACCGGCCGTGGAGGTGACCTGGGACGACTGGAACACGATCCTCGACACGAACCTCCGCGGCACGTTCTTCATGGCCCAGGCCATGGCACGGCACATGATCCCACGGAAACAGGGGCGGATCATCAATATCGGGAGCGTGACGAGCGTCTTCGGCTACGCCGGACTGACCCCCTACTCGGCCAGCCGTGGCGGGGTGAAGCAGATGACGATGAGCCTCGCCGACGACCTGGGGCCGCATGGAATCACGGTCAACTGCCTCGCCCCGGGGTGGTTTCGCACAGCCCAGAACGATGTCATGTACCGCGACGAGGAATGGGTCGCCTACCTCACCGAGAGGATCCCGCTCAAGCGTCCGGGGAAGGCAGAGGATCTCGACGGGGCTGTCGTTTTCCTCGCCTCCGATGCAAGCGCCTACGTGACCGGGCAGACGCTCCTCGTTGACGGCGGCATCACGACCGGCTCAACGCGGGCCCTGCCGCTGAAAAAACCCGTTTGAGGCTGTCGTCAACCATGGCGGACACCCCTACCACCCGCAACGGCGAACTTTTCTTTCCCGCCGCCGACGGTCCGTTTTTCGATTGGCACCGGACCAACTCCGGAAGCGACAACGCCGAACTGGTGAGTGCCGAACTGTCGCGGCTGGCCTACGCGCCGCTCCCGCGGATCGAGACGGAACTACAACGGATCGGCTACGACCTCCTCGAAGCCCTCGAGAGCCGGCGGCTTTTCTCCACGCGTGCCGCCGCCGACGGATTCCTCTGCCGCGATCCGCGGTCTGGCACCCTGTTCGCAGTTTTCCGGGGCACCGAGACGGGCAACCTCGACGATCTCCTCGCCAATCTGCTCGTCGATCCGATCGAGTGGCGGCCGGGGACGATCGTCCACCGAGGCTACGGCCGGACGTTCGACGAGCTGCGCGGCCCCCTCGAGCATTGGCTGCTCGAGCCGCCCGGCCGCACGATCGCCACAGGCCACAGCCTCGGTGGGGCCCTGGCGACGCTCTGCGCCTTCGACTTCCCGGCGGCGGAACTTGTCACGTTCGGCGCGCCGCGCGTCGGCACTGAAACGCTCGGCCTCCGACCGCGTCAGCCGGTGCGACGCTACGTGCACTGCTGTGACCTCGTCCCGCGCGTGCCACCGCCCCACTTCAACGAAGCCGACATCGAAGACCTTGCCGACGGCCTCCTCGACAACCTTGGGAGCCCGGCGGGGTGGCTCGCCGCCGCGTCGCAGGCGGCGCTGCGGCAGTCGGCGAGGCTCGCGGCCGGGGCTGCGGCACGAATCGCGGCGGCACGCGGCTGGGACCACTCCTTTGTCCATCACGGGCCGCTTTTCTACCTCGACCGGCGGGGGAGCATTCATCTCGATCCGAGCGACGAGCGCGTCGCCGCCGATCAGCGGCAGGCCCGGAGCGACTACCGAGAGGCTCTTGGCATCACCGTGTCGGAAATGAACGCCGCGGCGCTGCTCGAGGCGCTTGCCGGCCTGTCCGCGGCGCTGGTGCGAGGCGAGACAGACTCGGCCCGTTCCGCACGGGAGCAGCTGTTTGCAGAACTCTCCCGCAGCGATGCGATTGGAAGGGTGGTCTTCCGCGATCTGGCCGACCACGCTGCGATCCACTACGTCCGCGTTCTTCTTCGGGCGGCGTACGGGGGCGGCGACTGATCGTGATGGCGTGCCGGAGGGCGCGATCGATGCGGCCCTGCCCGCCGCTCACATGAACGCGTCGGCCGTTTCTGCCGGGGCCGGGCCGTACTTGAGCGGGGCCATCGTGAAGCTCGCCCGCCCCTGGCTGACGCTCCGGACCGCGGCAGAATAGCCGAACATGCTCGCCAGCGGAGCCTCCGCCGTGAGCACCGTCACGCCGGCGCGGATCTCGGTTGCCGTGATCATCGCCCGCCGCTGCTGGAGATCATTGATGACGTCGCCGAGGTGCTCCTCGGGCACACTCACCTCGACCCGCATCACCGGCTCGAGCAGCACCGACCCGGCAGCAGCCAGGAGTTTGTCGACGGCGTCGGCGGCAGCAATCCGGATCGCGACCTCCCCCGGCGGTGGCTCGGGGATCGGGCTCTCGAGGACAACGATCCGCACGCCCCACAGCGGGCAGCCCTTGAGCCCCCCCCGCTCCGCGCTCTCCCGCACCGCCAGTGTCATCGCCGCGGCGATGTCGGCGAGGGCGTCGTTCTCGGGAAACCACCCCTGCTCGACCGTGACGCTTGCTTGGTCGTCGGTCGGTTCGGCCCGGATCGTGACGGTGGCGACGAGCGTCTGGCCGGCCACCTGACGGTTTGACTGGCCGGCGACCGTGGCGGCGCTGCGGAGCGTCTCCTTGTAGCTCACCCGCGGCTTGTGGACGCGGCACTTG
>CANGGC010000343.1 GCA_947453125.1 Planctomycetaceae bacterium
CCCATCAGGGCGAGGCCGTGGGAGTGGGCCTGGGATTTGAGCCGCTGGAGGCGGGCGTTGGATTGATCGTCCCCCATCTGCACCTGGAGGATCTCGACGCCGTCGAATCCCATCCGCGCGGCTTGTTCGATGCAATCCTCGATCGGCGCCGGGTCCGCGCGGAACTGCCAGAAGGAGTAGGTCGAGACGCCAAACCGCACCGGGCGGAGGGGGGCGGCCGGCGGGGCGTCGTCGGCGGCGAAAGCTCGGGGCACTGCGGCCAGCGACAGCGAGGCGGCGGCAGCGCAGAGGAAGGTGCGGCGATCGGTATGGGTAGGCATGGGAGTTTCCTTTCGGGGAATGGACGAAAGCGTAGGCCTGTGGGAGAACGGGCGTCAACGTTTCCCAAGCCTTCCTGTCTCTCTTCCTGAGGTCCCCATGCTCGTCGAACGGGTGAAGTATGTGATTTGGGCCGCCGACATGGACCGGGCGGTGCGCTTCTACTGCACGCTCTTCGGCGGCCGCGTCCTCAAGCAAAACTCCGTCATCGCCGAGGTGGAGATCCTCGGGAGCGTGATCGGGATCCATTCCGGCGGCGAAGGAAAGCGGACCTGGACGGGGCTCTCCTTCCAGGTGCCCGACGTTCTCGTCGGGGCCCACGAAGTGGTCGCTGCCGGCGGGACCCTCACGAAGGAGCCGGAACCGGAGGATGGCCAGCCTCCCCACCTGGCGATGTGCATCGATCCGGAGGGGAACGAGTTCATGCTGTCGCGGAAGCGGGGCAGTTGACGGTCGTTCGGGAGCGACTTCTGCTCCCAGCCGTTTCGATGACCGCGGGTGGAGTGCCTGTGGGTGATCCGTCGGCGGGGCCAGTCAGCGACCCACACTGACGCTCTTCAGCGAGGGGTCGCCCGTGCTCCGAGAGCCGGCCTCGCCGGTCAGCGCAGCCCGGAGGGCGAAAGCGCAAGCGGCGCGGAGAGAGCGGAGGCCATGGATGGCCGACGCGAACGTCCGGCGACGGTGCATGGGCGACCCCGAAGCAACGCTGGAGTCAGGACTCCGGGTGGCCAGCCTCTGGGTGATCCGTCGGCGGGGCCGGCAAAAGTTTCGTCGTTCTTACGGTGCCTCGTCACTCCTCAAGCGTTCGCCGATCCCCGCCTCGCCTCCGCGTTGGAAGGAAGCAAAGTGCGCAGCGCCTGACGCTGACAGCGACCCCGAAGCGACGCTTGGCCAAGCCCGACCCCGAAGCAACAAGACCGTCACTCGCTCCGAAGATAGGCGAGGAGATCGCGGATCTCGTCGCGCGTGAGGGTGTCGAGGAGCCCTTCGGGCATGAACGAGACTTTCGAGGGCGCCGATGATTCGAGGTCGTGGATGTCAAACCGCACTTCGCTCCCGCCGGGATCGTTGGGATCGGTGGCGACCATCACCGTGTCGCCGGCCATGTTCACCGTTCGGCCGGTGAAGGTCTTGCCGTCAGAGATCACATACTGCTGGAGGGCATACTGCTCGTTGATGACCCGGCTCGGCTCGAGGATGTTTTCGAGGAGGTCTCGCGTGGAATAGCGGCGCGCGGCCGTTGTCAGATCGGGGCCGGCCCGTCCCCCTTCCCCCTGGAAGCTGTGGCAGACAATGCAGGCAGCCGCGGCGTAGAGCTTGCGGCCGTTGTTCGCATCGCCGCGGTGGACCGCCTCGGCGGCAGGGGGGCTGTCGAGGTCGTCGACGAGGTCGTCGAGCGTCCACTTCTGGACAAACGCCCGCGATGTCGCAGGGAGGACGGCGGCCGGCTTCCGTGCCGCCTCGATCCGCGCCGCATGGAGCGCCTGCTCTTCCGGAGGGAGCATGGCGATCATCTGGTGGAGCAGCGAATCTCGGACGGCCCGGGCCGTGAACCCTCCCTTCCAATTCGGCACCCGATCGAGCGCGAGGTTCAAGAACCGTTCGCGGAGCGCCGGCGTCCAGGCGGCAAAGGGCGCCGAGGCGACGAGGGCCCGGACGTAGATCACCTGCTCTTCCTGGGTGCGGGCGGCCTCGAGGAGATCAAGGGTGGGGGGAATGAATGACGGGCTCGTGAGGGCCGCGCAGAGAGCCACGATCCCTTCGTTGACGCGCCGGTCGGGGGAGGGAAGTGCGGGCTCGAGGGTTGCGATGAGCTTCGCTGCTGCCTCCGGCGAGAACATTCCGTGGCGCGAGGCGGAGATCGTGAGGACTCGCAGATACCACGCCTGTTCTTCGGGAGAGAGCGCGGGAAAATCGAAGCGGGCGAGGCCTCTGAGGATCTCCGGCTGGAGGCTTTGGTCGCCGGCAGTGGCGCGGGCAAGGGAAAGAAGCGCCTCGAGCGCGGTCCGCGGCGAGGATTCGGCGAGAGCCCGGGCTCTCCAGGTGTTGACCGGCTGCCATTCGAGGGCCGCGCGGGCGGCGGCCCGAATCGCCCGATCGGCGTGGCCGAGATTCGACCAAGCGGCGGCGACGGCGGCTGGGTCAACCTGGCCATGAAAACGTTCGAGGCTGATCCGCAGGTCGCGAAGCGTCGTCGTGGCGTCGTCGTGGCGTCGTCGGGCGCGGGGGAGCTCGTGGCCGCTGGGGGAGCGCCTGTGGCGGTGACCCGATAGAGCCCCGACTGCGTGCCACGGCCGCCGGTAAGGAAGTAGAGAGCGTGGTCGGTGGGGGAGACGGCGACATCGGCGATCGGGAGACCTTGCGCGCTCAAGAAGGGCTCGGCCTCGGCAGAGTGTGTGGCGCCGTGGGGCTCGAGGTGAATCGCGAACATCCGCCCGTAGCTCCAATCGCAGGCGAAGAGGGCCTCGCGGTAGCGCGGCGGGAAAGCGGCATCGTGGCCGAAGCAGATTCCGGTGGGGGAGCCGGGGCCGATGTCGAGGATCGGCGGCTGGATCTCCTCCCAATCGGGCTTCCAGCTCCAGAGCATCTCGCCGGCCCGTCCACCCCAGCCGCTGTCGCTGCCACTGAGAATCTGGCGGATGGCCGTGGGGCGGTAGTTCGGGAGTCCGAAGTCGTTTTCGAGATCGCTGTCGAAGGTGAACAGATCGCCTTGGCGGTCGAAGGCGAGGTCGTAGCCGTTGCGGAGGCCCATGCAGACGACTTCCAGATTCCGGCCGTCGAGATCGGCCCGGGCCACCCAGCCGCCGCAGAAGGGAGTGTCGGTGAAGGGAAACTCCCAGCTGTCGCGGTTCCAGAGCTTCGGGGTGCGGGTCCGGTCGCCGGGAAGGCCGTTGCGGTCGCCGCTGACGAGATAGATCGACTGGCCGTCAGGCGCGGGGATGACGGCGTGGTAGCTGTGTTCGTACCAGTTCGCGGCGTCGCCTGAGGCCCGGGGAAACTCGATGAGCGTCTCGGCGGCGTCGAGCCGATCGTCGCCGTCGCTGTCGCGAATGCGGAGGAGGAGGTCGGGGCGGAAGCGTTCGGGGTTGTGGTCGCCGTGCTGGACCGAATAGAGCGCCCCGTCGATGAAGGCCATCCCCTGAGAATGCCCCCAGACATCGGAGACGACCTCCACGATCGGCTCGGCGGCGGAGCCGATCGGCGGCGGCGTGATCCGGAACAGCCGCGGCCCCTGATCGGAGGCGTAGATCCGGCCGCGCGTGTCGAAACAAAACGCCACCCACGATCCGAGTGCGCGTGGCACCGACAGGATCCGCTCGACGGCAAACCCGTCGTGGATCTCGATCTTCCCTGCCGGTGTCGCCTCCTCGGCGGCAGTCGTTGTCGCGACGGTGAGGCAGGCAAGCACCACAAACAGGCAGCAGGCGCGCGGCATGGCAGAGATTCCGGAGGCTGTTACCCCAACGACTTCCATCAGACTCCCATCCCGGGGAATGGAGGGCCGTGAGTATACTTCCGCCCCTTGGATGGACGGCTCGCGAGACGCGGAGAATCAGGGATGAAACGCTGGGTCGAAGAGCTGGCCGCAACGGCGTTCCCCAAAGGCCGCCATTCCCAGGGAGGACAGGACGGGGTCCTCCGGGCGATCTTCGAGGCGATCGGCACGGTCAACACGCCGCCGCTGGCGGTCGAGTTCGGGTTTGATGCCGATTCGCTCGCCGGAGGCTGCGGGGCGAATGTCGCCAATCTCGTCCTCCATCAGGGCTGGAAGGCGATCCTCCTCGACGGCGGCCATGAAAATGCGGCCATCAATCTCCATCGCGAGTTTCTCACCTCCGCGAACATCGTCGAGGTGTTCACGCGGCATGGGGTGGCCCCTGAGCCCGATTACGTCTCGATCGATCTCGACTCGACCGACCTGTGGGTGTTCCGGGCGCTCCTGAAGGGTTTCCGAGCGCGGGTGTTCTCGGTCGAATACAACTCCCACTTCCCGCTCGATGCCGCGATCACGTTCGCCGACGACCCGGCCGAGGGCTGGCAGCAGGACCGGGGCTACGG
>CANGGC010000344.1 GCA_947453125.1 Planctomycetaceae bacterium
CGCCGTCCTCCGCGAGGCGACCGAGGGGGCGGTGATGCGCCCCGGCGCCGAGAGCGTCGAGATCGACTTCGCCCACTGGCAAGGGATCCTCGATCTTCAGGGAAAGCTCGCGGCGATGCTCCGCTCGATCTCGGATCCGCGCGATCGCTGACCCCCAACGGCAGGGCTTCTGCGGGGCGCAGCCGCGCCGCAGGGGCAGGCCGGAATTGGAGGGCCCGCGCGGTACACTCCGATCTCGGAGAGGGAGTGGTCCGCCAGCGCCGCGATCCCCTCCCGCCGGCTCCTCTTGCCCCTTTCCGCGAGGCCACGGATGACTGCCCGCTCGTTCGTCCATCTCCACTGCCACAGCCACTACAGCCTTCTCGACGGGGCGAGCTCGATCGACCGGCTGGTCTCTCGGACGAAAGAGCTGGGAATGAATGCCCTGGCGATCACCGACCACGGCAATCTCCACGGGGCGCTCGAGTTTTATTCCGCGGCGAAGTCGGCCGGCATCAATCCGATCATCGGCTACGAGGCCTACATCGCCCCCGGGAGCCGCTTCCACAAGGAGGCCGGCAGCCAGAAGGAATCGAGCTACCACCTCACCCTCCTGGCGAAGGATCGCGAGGGCTATGCCAACCTCCTCCAACTGGCGACGAAGGCCTTCCTCGAGGGCTTCTACTTCAAGCCGCGGATCGACCGCGAGCTCCTCGAAGCCCATTCCGGCGGGCTCGTCTGCCTGTCGGGATGCCTGTCGGGGGAGTTCAGCCGTTCGCTCGTCGGCGTCGGCGCCGATCAGCCGGAGCAGCTCGCCAAGGGGCGCGAGGTGGCCGGTTGGTTCCGCAAACTGTTCGGCGACCGCTACTTCCTCGAGATCCAGGACAACGGTCTGGAGATGCAGCGGCAGGTGACGCTCGCGGCGCTCGAGATCTCGCGCGAGCTGGGGATCCCGCCGGTGGCGACGTGTGATTGCCACTACGTCAACCGCGAGGACGCTGTCGCCCAGGACATCCTCCTCTGCGTCAACACCGGCCGTTACCGCAACGACCCGACGCGGATGAAGATGGAGTCGACGGAGTTTTACCTCAAGAGCCCCGAGGAGATGCACAACGCCTTCGAGGGCGTGGCGGGGGAGGTGACTCAGGCGGCGGTGACCCGCAGCCAGGAGATCGCCGACAGCGTGGCGATCGAGCTCGAGCTCGGCAAGCGGCACTTCCCCGGATTCGACGTGCCGGGCGGGCTGACGGCCTCGCAGGAGCTGCGCCGCCTCTGCCTCGAAGGGCTCCATGCCCGCTACGTCGGGATGGCGAAGCGCTGGGTCGATGGGGAAGACGGCCGGCAGATCCTCAGCCCGCAGGTCATGGAACGGCTCGACCGCGAGCTCGGCGTCATCGACACCCTCGGCTTCTCGAGCTACTTCCTCATCGTCTGGGACTTCGTCCGCGAGTCTCGCGATCTCGGCATCCCCGCAGCGGCGAGAGGCTCGGGCGTCGGGGCGCTCGTCGCCTACGCGCTCTATCTCTCCCATGTCTGTCCGCTCGAATACGACCTCCTCTTCGAGCGCTTCCTCGACGTCAACCGCAAGGAGGCGCCCGATATCGACATCGACTTCTGCAAGGAGCGCCGCGGCGAGGTCATCGAGTATGTGAAGCGGAGGTACGGGGCCGCGAACGTCGCCCAGATCGGCACCTTCGGCACGCTCGCCGCCCGGGCTGCGATCCGCGACGTCGGCCGGGCGATGGGGCTGGCGATCCCACGGGTCGATTCGATCGTGGCCCTCGTTCCCGATCAACTCGGGATCTCGATCGAGGAGGCCTCGGCGCCGGGAAGCCAGCTCGCCGCCGCCTGTGAATCCGACGGCGAGGTGCGGGAGCTCGTCGATCTCGCCGGCCGGATCGAGGGGCTGGCCCGCAACGTCGGCACCCACGCCGCGGCGGTGGTGATTGCCGACCGGCCCCTCGTCGAGTATGTCCCGCTCCAGCGGGTGACGGGGAAGGAGGAAGTCATCACCCAGTGGGCAATGGGGGATGTCGAGCGCGCCGGCTTGATGAAGATGGACTTCCTCGGCCTTCGCTACCTCACCGTCGTCGCCAAGACGATTGACATCATCGCCGAGACCACCGGCCATCGCCCCGATCCGCTCGCCTTCCCGCTCGAAGACCAGCCGACGTTCGATCTCCTCTGCCGGGGAGAGACGAAGGGCATCTTCCAGCTCGAGAGCGGCGGCATCCGCGATCTCCTCCAGCGGATGAAGCCCGACCACTTCCGTGACATCGTCGCCGTCAACGCCCTCTACCGCCCCGGTCCGCTCGAGGGGGGCATGGTCGACGACTACGTCGCCGTCAAGCACGGCCGCAAGCCGGCCGAGTACGCCCATCCGGTGATGAAGGAGGTGCTCGAAGAAACGCACGGCGTGATGGTCTATCAGGAGCAGGTGATGCGGATTCTCGAGCGCCTCGGTGGCATCGAGCTCTCCAGCGCCTACACCTGCATCAAGGCGATCAGCAAGAAGAAGCTCGAGACCATCGCCGCCTTCCGGGAGAAGTTTGTCGCCGGGGCGAAGGCGAAGGGGATGGCATCGGCCGAGGGGCAGGAGCTGTTCGGTCTGATCGAGAAGTTTGCCGGCTACGGTTTCAACAAGAGCCACTCGACCGCCTACGCACTTCTGGCCTGGCAGACGGCCTACCTCAAGACGCACCACGCGGTGGAGTTCATGGCGGCGCTCCTCTCCGGAGACATCACCGGCCGCAACTTCAAGAAGAAGGACGCGCTCGTCGAGCATGTCGAGGATTGCCGACGGATGGGGATCGAGGTCTCCCCCCCCGACGTCAACCATTCCGCCGCCGACTTCACCGTCGCCGAGGGGCGGATCCTGTTCGGGCTCTCCGCGATCAAGGGCTGCGGCGGGCAGGCCTCCGCCGCGATCGACGCCGAACGGAAGAAGGCCGGCCCCTACCGCGATCTCGACGACTTCTGCGGCCGGCTCGACTCGAGCGTCGTCAACAAGACCGCCGTCGAGAGCCTCGCCAAGGCCGGCGCTCTCGATTCCCTTGTGCCCGATCGCTCCATGGGGGCGAAGCGGGCCGCACTCCTCGCCGGCATCGAGAAGGCGCTCGCGTCCGGTGCCTCACTCGCTGCCGATCGCAAGAGCGGCCAGAAAAACCTCTTCGACGCCTTCGATGAAGCCCCGGCCGTCGCCGCTCCCACCGCCCCGCCGCCGGGGCTGCCGGAAGTGCCCCCCCTCTCCGACAAGGAGATGCGGTCGTACGAGAAGGAGGTGCTCGGCTATTACGTCCACAGCCATCCGCTGGCGGAGTATGCCGATCTCCTCGCCGCGATCTGCACCCACGGCACGGCCGACCTCGCCGCGGTGCCCCCCAAGGGGGAGGTGGTGATCGGCGGGATGGTGGCCGCCGTCAAGCTCTCCAACACCAAGCAGCCGCGCCCCGGCTCCACCCACACCCGCTACGGGATGTTCGACCTCGAGGACATGGACGGCATCGTCCGCTCGATCTGCTGGCCCGAGGACTATGCCCGCGTCGGTGAGGCGATCCAGGCCGACGCGGTGATCCTCGTCGTCGGCTCGATCGACCGCCGGGCGGGGAGCGAGGAGACGAACCTAATCGTCAACGAGATCGTGCCCCTCGCCGACGCCTGGCAGAAGCCGGTCAAGCACGTCACGCTGCGGATCGCCGAGCCCAACCACGACGCCACCACGCTCGACCGGCTCGCGGAGATCCTCCGCCGCCATCCGGGGAGCGTGCCGCTGCGGTTGGTGCTCGACCTCATCGATGGCCGCCGTGTCATCATGGAGGCCGACCGCCACGCCGTCGCCTGGACGCCCCAGTTCCAGGCAGAGGTCTCGGGGCTCCTCGGCCCCGGCATGATCCGGGCGGGGATTTCGATCCCCCGCACCGGGGGCGGCCGGAGCCGCGACGATTCCGGCCGGGGGGATGGGCGTCGATTCTCCGGAAAGGGGTCCCCGGCCCGGGCCGGCTGACTCAATCTGGCTAGAACAGGCCGAATGACCCAGGAGGGCGCTCCCGAAGCCACGGTGGCAATGCCCTCACAACCGGCACGACCCCTTCCCGGCGCACAGGGTGGCGAGAAAACCTCCTAATCACGCACCGTTTCCCCGAAGCCCCTCAAAGCCGTTGTCATCCCCGGGCCGAAGAGAGGAGAGACGCCGGGGCCGATCCGCCGACGCGGAGGCTCCCTGCACGTCGGCCGCTTGATTGCCTCCAGCCTCCGCCGGGGCTACCCTGCGGAGAGGGTCCGGTCTCCGGAGCCCTGCGGGAATCAAGCGTCGGCAGACCGTTCCTCTTTCGCCGGGTACGCCCATGTTCAAGCCCCTCGCTGACCGGATGACCCTCGTGCACCGCTTCGCGTCGC
>CANGGC010000345.1 GCA_947453125.1 Planctomycetaceae bacterium
CACGCGGCCGTCCTCGGTGCCCTGCGGGAGTCGCAGCGGCGATTCGCGATCGACACCGACCGCGTCTTCCTCTCGGGCCACTCCCTCGGCGGCGACGCCGCCTGGGACATCGCCCTGGCCCATCCCGATCTGTGGGCGGGGCTCGTGGCAATCACGCCCGGCGCCGGCCGCTACGTCAACCACTACTGGCACAACGCCCGCACGCTGCCGATCTACGTCGTTGGGGGTGAGCTCGACAACGGCACCTTTGCCCGCAACGGCATGGACCTCGACCGCTACCTCTCCAAGGGCTTCGACACCACCTACGTCGAGTACCGTGGCCGCGGCCACGAGCACTTCGCCGACGAGATTCTGCGGATCTTCGATTGGATGGAACGCCGCAAGCGGACGTTCTTCCCCACGACCATCGATGCGGTCTCGATGCGACCGTGGGACAACTTCTTCTGGTGGGTGGAGCTCTCCGGCGCCCCTCCCAAGACGGTCGTGCTGCCGTCGCAGTGGCCGCCCGGTCAGGGGGTCAGGCCGTTCACGCTCGATGCCAAGACGACGGCCACCAACGGGCTGATCATCCACTGCGGTGCCGAACGGGTCCGTGTTTGGCTGTCTCCCGACCTCGTCGATTTCACGCAACCGGTGAACGTCAACCTCGATGGGCGGAAGCTTTCCCGCGATCCCGTGCAGCCGGACGAAACGGTGCTTCTGGAGGACCTGCGAACGCGTGGCGATCGCCAGCACCCGTTCTGGGCCGTGCTCGAATCGACGCGTGGCCCCGCAGCCGGCACAACGCCCTCCCGGAAGGCGGCGAACGACAACGCCGCCCAGCCCCGCTGACGCCTCGAAACGACAGACGCCGCCGGGACGAATCCCGACGGCGTCGTTGGTCCGTGATCGGAGGGCAAAAGCCCCGCGCCGTCAGCGTCCGACCGTGTCGGACGGCTCGCGGGCGACCGCATCACTGCGCCCCTCGCGAGGCAGGGCAACACCGGCGATGTACCACCCCTCGGGGACCGTCTCCATCCCCACGCCTGCGGCGCCCAGATAGCGTTGGATGACGTCGAACTCGGGCAACGTGCTCCCGTCAATTCGCTGTTCACGCACGCTCCCCTCCTTGCCGTCGCCGAGCACGACGTTGAGCAACTGCCCCATGAGACTCTTCGACTTCGGCATCTCGCCGCGACGGAGCATCTCGTAGGCCGGGCGGATCGTCTCATCGCCACGCCCGAAGCTCCGCAGCGCCGTCTCCCCAGGGAACAGCCGCGACAGCTCCTCCGTCACCACACCGTAGTCGCCGGTGTCGGCGAGCGTGCCGTCGGTCTCGGAGGTGACGAGGACGCGTTCGAGAAAGTCGCGGTGGGAGGCGAGGATGAGATGGCCATGGGCGATCGTCACGGCCGAGTGCGGGAGGAGCTTCTCCTCCCGATCGCGGAGACGGCCCCGACGGCCCTTGTCCTCCGTATCGGCCTCGGAATCGGCATGAGCCGACACGAAGCCGGGGGTCTCGATCTCCAGCTTCGGGATCGAATCGGTGCGGTCGATGAGTTCCCAGATGACGTGGCCGTCGAACTCCACCTTCCGCATGTCGGGGTCGGTCGACATCGATTTGGCCACAGTCTTTGCCACTTGCTCCGGATTGTGCGTCTCGATGGCGATCACGAGGCGCTCGCTGTCGACGTCGATCGGCATGGTGTGATCGCTGATGATCGACACCCGGGTGCCGAGGCACCCGACGAGGTCGTTCTCGACGTCGATCTGCGGGCCGTCCGGATCCTCCTTGAGCGACGCGATCACGTCCTCGAACACACCCTTTTCTCCGACGACATCGTCGACGAGCGACTCGGCCGATGAGAACGCGTTCTTCATGTCCCACTGCATCGTCACCCAGCTCGACACGTCGCGCGGAACCCACGACGGGGGATCGAGCCGGGCAGTATTGGGGAACTGGAGCATGCGGGCGGCGAGCTTGTAACGGTCGGGAGCAAAGGCCTTCCGCCCCTCGAGCGGCGGTGCATGGATGAGGGTGTGGTGGCGGAGATCGTGGAGACCGTCGTCGAGCACGATCACCCCACCGACGGCCTTCACCGCGTCGAAGCCCTGGCGACCGAGGATCGCCACGTAGTCTGGGCCCTTGCGCTTCTCGCGGGGAGGATTGGCGGCCTGCACGGCCCGGGCAAAACCGAGCGGATCGACATACCAGCGGATCGGCGCGGCGGTCGCGGAGACCTTGTCAGCGCACCGGTCGCACACCGCCTTGTAGGACGCGACCGTGGCGAGCCCGTCGGCCCGGCCCGAAAGCGACGACGCGGTCTGCATGACGACAGCGGGATCGTCGCCGACGATGAGCGCATCGGGACGGAGGACGATGGCGACGCGCGTGGGAAGCGCGGCCCCCGGTTCCTGCGGCACGTCGTAGACCGTCATCGTCGTGCCGTCGCCCGACGTCGAGGTCGTCTTCGTCGCCTTCCGTTCGGCGAGGCGCTCGCCGATCGTCTCGACCAGTCGCGTCACCTCGTCACCGTGGCCGGTGGTGTCGACGAGGATCACGGTGGCCAGCTTGCCGGCGGCCGGCTCGATGACACCGAGGGCGACCTCCCCCCCCGGAACGCTAGAGAGATCCTCGAACGAAAGCCCGAGTTTCCCCAGACGCTGCCGACCGGCCTTGCGGGCCTGATCCCGGACGCTCTCCACGAAGGGACGCATCTGCGGGTCCCTGAGCAGCTGCCCGTAGTCGGTATTGTCGAAGCTTTCCTGGAGCCGGCGGGGATCCGGGGTGCTGACCCAGACCCGCGTAGTCGCCGGGAAGACCGTCTCGCTCGGGGCGAACCCGGCGGCCTCCACCGGAAGAGCCGGGCTGACGGAGGCGACAGCCACCATCCAGACAGCGGCGCGACGGATGACTCCAGGGAGGTTTGATCCCCTTCGTCGACGACCGGCCAACAAGCTACCGTGCACGAGAACTCCTCCTTGAAGGCACCGCAGGGGCGCGACGGTTGGTGCGCTCCCCCTCCTTATCGTTCCGGTGCGGCTCGAATCTGGACCCGATCACGGCGGACACATTCCCTTCGCCAACCGGCCGGGAAAGGTGCGCAAGCCCGGCAAGATCGTCCTCCGCTCAGGCCGGCGGGTAGGTCACCACGACCATCCAAACCACGACCAGGACCGCGATCACCGCCGCCAGGGCGGTGCCTCCGTCGCTGCGCCGGCGGACGAGTGAGACCACTCCCCAGGTGATCGCCGCGGTGCCAGCCAGGCCAGCGACGGTCGCAATGGCCCCGGCCGATCGCTCGCGATCACCGGTGAGGAGAGCCAGCGCCACCAGGGAGGGCCATCCGAGCAGGAGGGCGTGAAAGCCGACAGATTCGATGACGAGATCGGTCATGCCGATTCGCTCTCCCCTGCCCACAGGCCGAAGCGGCACCGATTCCAGCAACCGACTCCACCCCTGCCCGAGCGAGACCGGCGTGATCGTCGCCTCGGGAACAGCCAGCGCCACGAAGCAGGCGACCGCCACGATTCGATTGGCGGCGGCCGACTCGGGAGCGAGGAAGAGGCAGACGACCATCCCTATCAGGGCGGCCGCCATGCCCACGAGGTCGAGCCGCCCCCGCGCGGGTTCACCCGAGGCGATCAAGCGACCAGTCCCGCGCGGCTTCCGGGCAGAGAGGGGCATGCGGGCCACGACCGCCGCAGCGCCGATCGCCACGAGCACGGCTGCCAGCGCAGCGGCGCGCCCCGCCAGGGAATTGTCAGCAAAACGATTCCACGCTGCCGCCCCCGCCAGTCCGGCTCCCGCGGTGATCACCAGCGCCCCGCTCGCCACATCGGCCCGGTTGGGCAACCGACGCTCGAGAAACGCAAAGAGTGCGGCAGCGAAGCCGACTCCCCCGAGAAACCCGGCAAGTGCTGGGCCCGACGGCCCCGCGGGGCTGGCCAAGGCACCGACGCATCCTCCGATCACCGGCCAGCAGATCCTGGCAAGGATGGCAGCCATGGCTGCCGCGGAACCGCCGAGATGGCCGGCCGGCGCGGGGATCGGAGCTCCAAGGGCGGCCACCGCCAAAACTCCCCCGAGGAGAAATCCGACTGCCGTCCGGGGACCGCCGACTGCCTGCCCACTCCCGGCGACCGAAACGCCCCCGATCGCGGCAAGAAGAAGGAGATAGGAGGCCGGCCGACGGGCCTCGACCCCGAACAGGATCGCCGCCGTGGTCATGCCTGTCTCCCCTCAGCGGGCTCGGCCGGGCGAGCGGCCTGCGGGGCGCGATCCGCGCGGATGCCGCGGACGATGGTGGCGACGGTGGCCGCGTTCGCTCCGAGGATGACCTCGTGATGATCCCCCGGGATCTGATGGACGGCTACCCCACCGGTGCACCAGC
>CANGGC010000346.1 GCA_947453125.1 Planctomycetaceae bacterium
GCTTCCGGTCCGGTTCACGACCGAGTCGGCCGGCGTGACGCTCTCCTCTGCCTATCCGATCCCTGCGGTGCTCGAGAATTTCTGGTTGCAAACCAGGGACGGATTTCCCCGGCCGGAGGCCCTGATCGACTGGATCGAGATCGAGGGGCCCCTATTCGACGCCTGGCCACCAACCTCGCACACGAAGATCCTCTTCGATTCGCCACTCGCCGCGGCGGATCCCGATGCGTACGTGCGGGAGGTGCTCGGGCGATTCATGCGCGAGGCCTACCGCCGGCCGGTGACGAGCGCGGAGATCGAAGAGAAGTTCGCGATCTTTGCTGCAACACCCGCCAACCTGCCGCTCGTGGAGCGGATCAAGCTCCCCCTCACCGCAGTGCTCAACAGCCCCCACTTCCTCTACCTCGTCGAGGCCCCTCCGACGGATGGCCCCGAGCCGCTCTCCGATCACGAACTCGCCGCGCGGCTCTCCTAGTTCCTCTGGTCGAGCCAGCCTGACGCCGAGCTCCGCGGGCTCGCGGAGAAGGGGCGACTGGCTGATGCCGAGATTCGCTCGCAGCAGGTCGACCGGATGCTCGCCGACTCGAAGGCCGAGGCCCTCGTGACAAACTTCGCCGGGCAGTGGCTGGGCTTGCGCGACGTGGGGGCGAATCCACCGGCGCCTGATCTTTACCCGCAGTACGACCGGCATCTGGAGCAGTCGGCCGTGGGGGAATCGGAGGCGTATTTCCGGGAGTTTCTCCGCGCTGACCTCGACGTCCGCGGCATGATCAGGAGCGACTTCGTGACGATCAACGAGCGGCTGGCACGGTTTTATGGAATCCCCGATGTCCGTGGCGACGCGTTCAGGAAGGTCCCGGTGCCGGAGGGGGTGACGCGGGGCGGGATCATGACACAGGCGTCGGTGCTCACGATCACCTCCAACGGCACGCGGACGTCACCGGTGAAACGCGGCGTGTGGATCCTGAAAAGCCTCCTCGGAACCGATCCGGGGCTGCCGGTTGCCAACGCCGGCGAGATCGCGCCGAAGGTGCCGGGGATCGACAAGGCGACGGTCCGAAAGCGTCTGGAGATCCACCGCGAGTTGCCGCAGTGCGCCCGCTGCCACGACACGATCGATCCCCTCGGCTTCGCCCTGGAAAACTTCAACGCCGCGGGCGAATGGCGCGATCGGGAGGGGTTTGGCTACAAGGGGCGGATCGAGGCCAACGACCCGCTGATCGATGCCTCGTCCCGGATGCCCGATGGCCGGGCGATCGACGGTGTGGCGGGCCTGCAAGCGGCGCTGCTCGCCCAGGATGACCGCTTCCTCGAATCGCTCGCCAGGCACCTGGCGACCTACGCCCTGGGACGCGAGCTGGGCCTTGCCGACCGGCCGCTCGTGGCAGGGGCGGTTGAGACTATGAAGCAGGATGGCGCGACGCTGCGGAAGCTCATCAAGGCGATTGTCATGAGCGAAGCGTTTGCCACGAAGTAGCCATTCGTTTTTCCTCAAACCAGTCGATCCTTCCGGAAGGACCCGCTCCATGTCGTCATTCACTCCGCTCTCGCGTCGGCATCTGTTGCGCGGCGCGGGGGCGGCGCTGTCGCTCCCGCTCCTCGAGACGATGCTGCCGCGGTCTTGGGGAGCGCCGTCGACGTTCGAGCCGCAGCGTCTGTCAGAGACGGTGCAGCCGCGGATGGTCTGCTGCTACGTCCCCAACGGCGTCAACATCCTCGAGTGGATGCCGGCCGACAGCGGCGATCGCTACACGCTCTCCCCGACGCTTGCGACGCTTGCCGATCATCGCGATCACTTCACGGTCGTGTCGGGCTTGGGGCATCCGCATTCCAAGGGGGGCCACAGCGGCGCCGACACCTGGCTCACCGGCGCCGACCTCACCGCCAAGCCTGGGGCCGACTACACCAACACGATGTCGATCGATCAGGTCGTCGCGGCGACGCATGGCCCCCACACCCGCTTCCCCTCGTTGCAGTTGAGTGATCAGTCGGGCACGGGCGCCGCCGGCCACAGCCACACGCTCTCCTTCGATCATGGTGGCACGCCGCTGCCGGCCGAAAACTCCCCACGGCGGCTGTTCGACCGGCTGTTCGTGCCGGAGACGGCCACCGACCGGGCCGCGGCGCTCGCCAGGCTGGCCGAGCGGCGTTCGATCCTCGATTCGCTCGGCAGCGATGCCCGGGCGCTCTCCCGTCGCCTCGGCGCGACCGACCAGCGGAAGCTCGAGGAATATCTCTCCAGTGTCCGCGACACCGAGAAGCAGGTGGAGCGGATGGAGGCCTGGATCGACCGGCCCAAGCCCCTGATCTCGGAGGAGGGCCTGCAACTCGGGAGCAAGCCGGGGGATGCCCATGACCGGCCGATGTGGATCGATGTCTGTCTCGAGATCGTCTATCTCGCGCTCCTCACCGACACGACCCGCGTGGTGACGTTCGAGTGGTCGCGCGAGGCGGGGGGATTCGGCATCGGGGGGGAGAATCACCACGAGTTGTCGCACCACGGTGGCGACGCCGGCATGCTCGCCAAGCTTGCCGCCATCGACAAGGCGTTCCTCGAGAAGCTGGGGAGGTTCCTCGGCATGCTCTCGAAGACCTCCGAGGCCGACGGCTCGATGCTCGACCGGACCGTCGTCGTCTATGGCAGCGGCATGAACTCTGGCAAAGGGGGGGAGCACTCCCCGAAGAATCTTCCTCTCCTCGTCGCCGGGGGGGAAAAGTTGGGAATCAACCTCGGCCGTCACCTGGCCTTCGACGAGGAGCAGCACCCGCCGCTCTCGAACCTGCTGTTGTCGGTCGCCCGGGCGGTCGGCTGCGAGACGGAGACGTTTTCCGACGCCACCGGCACCCTCGATGGGCTCGTGGGCTGAAAGACCCCCGGAACGGCGCGTCGATCGTAGGAAACAAGGAGGGAATCCGCGCTGCTGGCTCGCGGCCCGGGCTCGGGTACCCTTTGATCTCGGGCTTCCCGCTTGAACTCGCCATGAGTCGAGCGTTCGAGGAGCGTTTCGTCGGTGCCCTTCCTCCAACTGCGATGCAGGATTCGGATATGCCACCCGGCCGGCGGATCGACGTGTCCGTGCCGCTCACGGGAAGCGTGGCCCGGGCGCGGGCCGTCGGCTCGATCGCTGCCGTGGTTCTCGCGCTCGTTTTCGCGACGTTCGCTTCGGCAGCCGACGAGCCGGCTGAGGAGACCCAAGCAGAGCCTTTGCCGATCCGGCGGGTGCTCGTCATCGATCAAGAGGGGCCGACGCGCCCCGCGTTCGTGCAGTTCATGGCAGGATTCCGGGCCGCAGTGGCCGAGGCGAAGGGGGTGCGCTTCGAGGTGTTCATCGAGAATCTCGACATCGTCCGGCTCGGCCGGAGCGTGGACGACCCGGACCGTGCGGCCGGATGGCTCCTCGAGAAGTACAGCGACTGGCAATTCGACGTCATCGTCCCTATGAGCGCCGTCGCCCGCGACTTCGTACTGGCTAGTCGGGAGCGACTCTCGCCCGAGGCGAGGGTCGTGGCCTTCGAGCGGCCGGGGGATGCGTTGACCGACGGGTTCCTTCCTCGGGACTTCACGTACGTGACGAGCGACTCGAGGTTGGAAGATACGGTGGCGCTGGCGTGCCAGCTGTTTCCCGGTTCAAGGCGGATTTTTCTCCTGGGCCAGAGAGCCTTCAATCCCGGCGCGATGGCCAGGTTCGACGCCAGTGTCAGCCGGATCGCGGAGGAGCGGGGGCTCGAGTATGTCCCGCTTATCGACATGGGGCTTTCCGATCTGCGTCGTCGGCTCCGCGAGCTCCCCGTCGATTCGGTGGTCATCTATCAGGGGTATTGGCAGGACGAACTTGGGGAAAAATACTTTCCGGCAGAGATTCTCGAATCGCTCTGCCTGGAGTCGAAGGCCCCTGTTTTCGGACTGATCGACACGCATGTCGGTCAGGGCACCGTCGGGGGGGCGTGCCGCGTCCTTGACGCGATCGGGGGGGCTGCCGGTCGCCTCGTCGCGGCCAGCCGCGAGCAGCCGATTCCCCCGCCGGTCGACGTTCCCCTGGTGACGATTCTCGATGATCGCGCGCTTCGCCGGTTTCGTGTGCCTGCCTCCCGGATCCCCGAAGAAAGCCGGGTGCTGTTTCGTGAACCGCGGCTCTGGGACCGCTACCGGCCGTATTTTGTCGCCGGGGGAGCCGTGCTCGCGCTCCAGAGCCTGCTCATCGTCGCGCTCATCACGCAGTCACGCCGCCGTCGCCGGGCCGAGCGGATCCTCGCCGAGCAGCGCGATCAGATCGCCCACGCGGGGCGGATCTCAACGCTCGGGCAACTCGCGGCTTCCCTGGCCCACGAGCTTGGCCAGCCCCTCGGGGCGATCCTCAACAA
>CANGGC010000347.1 GCA_947453125.1 Planctomycetaceae bacterium
CCGGCAAGATCGGCCATCACAAGCGGGCCACCGGCCAGCAGACCTACGACCCCTCCCGCGAAGAGATCGTGCTCGAGCGGGTCGCCGGCAACAATCCCGGCCCGCTCTCGGCAGAGAGCCTCAAGGCGGTCTACCGCGAGCTGATCTCCGGGTCGCGGGCGAGCGAGCAGCATCTCCGCGTTGCCCACCTCGGCCCGGCCTGGACCTACAGCCACTTGGCCGCGCTCCATCGCTTCGGCAGTTCGGTCGAGTTCGTGCCGGTAGCGAGCATCTCGGCGGCCTTCGAGGAGGTGAATGCCGGACACTCCCACTACGGCGTCGTGCCGCTGGAGAACTCCACCGACGGCCGGATCGCCGACACGCTCGACAACTTCTCCCGCCTGCCGGTGAAGATCTGCGCCGAGGTGCCGCTGCGGATTCACCACAACCTCCTCGCCGCCTGCGACCGGACGGTGATCGACACCGTCTACAGCCGCCCGCAGGCGCTGTCGCAGTGCCGCAACTGGCTGGCACGGCACCTCCCCGATGCCCGGCTCGTCGAGGTCACGAGTACGAGCGCCGCCGCCGAGACCGCAGCCAAGACGCCCCGGGCCGCCGCCATTGCCAGCCGCCAGGCCGGGGTGCACCACGGGCTCGACATCCTCGCCGAGAACATCGAGGACGTCGCCGGCAACACCACCCGCTTCGCCGTCATCGGCCATGCCGATTCGTCGCGCACCGGCAACGACAAGACGTCGCTGATGTTCGAGATCGAGCACCGCCCCGGCGGCCTCGCTGACGCCCTGGCGATCCCCAAGAAACAGAAGCTCAACCTCACCTGGATCGAGTCGTTCCCGCTCCCGGGCGAGGAACGGGGCTACATCTTCTTCGTCGAGCTCGAAGGGCATCGCGACGACCTCCGCGTCCGCCGGGCGATCTCGGCCCTCGAGCGACGCTGCAAGCGGGTCGTGATCCTCGGCTCGTACGCCTCCGCCGCCGCGGTCGGCTGAGGGCTTTCACGCTGCTCCCCGTGCAGCGCCGCGGCCCCTCGCGGTTCGCAGTTGCCACCGGCGTAAAAATCTGGTTCGCTCTTCCCATCGCCCCAAGTCCTTCCCTTCACCGAGATCCACGCATGTCCACCCGCAGGAAGTCCATCGTCGCCGGCAACTGGAAGATGAACCTCGATGCGGCCAAGGCTCGCAGCCTCACCGAGGCCGTCGCTGCCCGGGCCGGTGAGGCGGCCAACGTCGATCTCGTCCTCTGCCCGCCGGCCCTCTACGCGACGACCGTGGCCGCGGCACTCGGCTTGGCCGCGGGGAGCTCGCCGTCGGGGGTGGCGCCGTCTGGGGTGGCGCTTGGCGGGCAGAACTCCCACGACAAGGAGAGCGGGGCCTTCACCGGCGAGGTGGCCCCCGGCATGCTCCGCGACATCGGCAGCCGCTACTGCATCCTCGGCCACTCGGAGCGGCGGACGCTGTTCGGCGAGACCGACAAAGTCGTCAACGCCAAGGTCAAGGCGGTTCTCGCCACGGGCCTGACGCCGATCGTCTGCGTCGGTGAATCGCTCGAGGAGCGCGAGTCGGGGCGGACCGAAGCGGTCGTCACCGAGCAGGTGCTCGGCTCGCTCGCCGGGATCTCAGCCGATGATCTGGCGAAGATCGTTGTCGCCTACGAGCCGGTGTGGGCGATCGGCACCGGAAAGGTGGCAACCCCGCAGCAGGCTCAGGATGTCCATGCTCTCGTCCGCTCGCTCCTCGCCCGCCTCTCCTCGCCCACGGTCGCCGACAAGATCCGCATTCAGTACGGCGGCAGCGTCAAGCCCGACAACGCCGCGGAACTGGCCGCCTGCCCCGACATCGATGGGGCGTTGGTGGGGGGAGCGAGCCTCAAGGCCGACGATTTCCTCGCCATCGCCAAGGCCTTCGGCTGAAGTCAGCCCGCCCCTCCGGACGACCTCATCAGCGTGCCCGCGGGGCGACGGGTTGGAAAAGTGTCATGGATGACTTTTTCACCGGGCTGTTAGACTGCTCGCCTCTCCGGTGCCGGTACCGGAGCCGGAGCCGTTCTCCATTCCCGCCTCTCCCTTTCCGCCCGTCCCGGAATCCGCTGCCATGATCGTCCGCTTTCTCCTCGGCCTCTTCCTCGTTCTTTCGTCGTTGTTCCTCATCCTCCTGGTCCTCATCCAGCGCGGACGTGGCGGCGGTCTTGCCGGGGCCTTCGGGGGCGCCGGGGGGCAGAGCGCGTTCGGCACGAAGGCGGGGGACGTGTTCACGAAGATCACGATCGGGGTGGCGGCGTTCTGGATCCTCCTCTGCATCCTCGCCCTCAACATTCTCGGAAGGCAGGAGTCGAAGTTCAGTGCCTCGACCCTCGGCACCTCGGCCCCGATCGGCACCGACAGCACCGGCGGGGCCATGCCGGCCGTCAACACGCCGGCGGCCACGACCGGAACACCGGCCGGGGCCGATCAGAAGGCGGGCGACGACGCGACTTCTGGTGGCACCACCGCTCCGGCCGCGGGCGAAAGCCCCGCTGAACCGGCCCCGGCTGCCGACGCGTCCAAGTAAGGCTTTCTTCACTCCACGCGGCAAGGGGATGACGACTCTGTGGCGCTCAGCATGACCGGTTGTGGCGAGGGGCTCGCCACCGAAGGAGCCAACACCGCTCGGATCGAGGTGCGGTGCGTCAACAACCGCTTCCTTAAAGTCACGCTCCGCGCTCGCGAGGGCTTCGCCGTGCTCGAGTCGCGGATCGAGGCGGTCGTGCGCGAGCGGGTTCGGCGCGGGGCGGTGCAGGTCGCGATCGACATCGCCGGCCCGCTGGCACCCGCGTCACGTGGCCTCGATCAGGCGCAACTGGCCGCCTACCTCGACCAACTCGAGGACTTCTGTGCCACGCACGATCTTCCCGTTCCGAAGACGGTTGACGCCCTCCTCGCCCTCCCCGGAATCCTCGTCGAATCGACCCCGTCCCAGGAAGCGATCGACGCGGTCTGGCCGCTCGTGCAGCGGGCGCTTCAAGCCGCGCTCGACCGGCTCGAGCGGATGCGGCGGGCCGAGGGGGATTCGATGGCCCGCGACATGCTCGCCACGTGCGGGGAGATCCGCGGCCTGACGGCGACGATCCGCAACCGCGTCCCGGCCGTCCTCGTCGAGCATCGGCAACGGCTCCGCGACCGGGTGGCGAAGGTGCTCGAACAGCACACGCTGACCCTCAACGACGGGGATCTGGCCCGCGAGATCGCCCTCCTATCCGACCGGACCGACATCGCCGAGGAGCTTGTCCGCCTGGAGAGCCACCTCGACCAGTTCGCCCGACTCCTTGGCGAGGATTCGCCGGGACGGTCGCTCGACTTCCTCACCCAGGAACTCGCCCGGGAGACCAACACGATCGGGTCGAAGTCTTCCGATGTGACGATTGCCCATGCGGTGGTCGAGGTGAAAACACGGGTCGAACGGCTCCGGGAACTCGTCCAGAACCTCGAGTGATCGCCCCCGCGGAAGCCCCATCGCCCGCTCCGCACCGAGTCCTTTTCAGCCTCCCCCGCCGTGAGGTACAACAGGTCGATGGTTCGCCCAGAAAAGCCCGGCACGGGCAATGTCGTCGTCATTTCGGGCCCTTCCGGGGTCGGTAAGACGACGATTCTGCGCCGACTCCTCATCCGTCTGCCGCAGCTCATCCCGAGCATCTCGGCCACCACCCGCCCCCCGCGGACCGGCGAACAGGACGGGATCGACTACCACTTCCTCTCCCAGCCAGAGTTCGATCGCCGGCGGGACGGAGGGGATTTCCTCGAATGTTGCCGGGTGTACGGCCGGCAGCACTGGTACGGGACGCTGGCTAGCGAAGTCGCTCCCCGTCTGGCGGCCGGCGATTGGGTGGTGCTGGAGATCGATGTCGAGGGTACACTGTCGATTCTCGACCGCTATCCCGAGGCAGTGACGATCTTCGTCGAGCCGTCCGAACCCGATCACCTCGAACAACGGCTCGTTGCCCGGGGCACCGAGACCCCCGAGGCGATGGCCCGGCGGCTCGAGGTCGCCCATCGGGAACTCAAAGAAGCCCATCGCTACCGTCACCGTGTTGTCAACGACCACGTCGACGCCGCGGTGGGGCAGATCGAACAGATCCTCCGGGCGGCCGGCCTTCCCCCGCAGCAGAACGACCGACGCTGGCCGACGGCGATCTGACCGCACTCCGAATCGCTGCTTGACTCACCCGCCCCAGACGACCACCCAAGGAATACGACCATGATCGACGACCTGCGTGAAGAAGAGATCGTCAACAAGGTGGGAGGGCGCTTCAAGCTCTCCACGCTCATCCAGAAGCGTCTGGTGGCGCTCAATGCCGGCGGGCGTCCCCTCGTCGACACCGACA
>CANGGC010000348.1 GCA_947453125.1 Planctomycetaceae bacterium
CGGAGAGCTCCGTGGGACGGTGGCCGAGGCGCTTCGAGAGCCCGACGAGCTCGGCGAGCTTGAGGCACCGCTCACGCCCCCCGGGCATCGGCGGCCTCTGGTAGGAGAGGGGCACCTCGATGTTCTCCACCACGCTCAACTGCTGAATGAGGTTGTACGACTGGAAGATGAATCCGAGGTAGCGGCCGCGAATCCGCGAAAGTGTCTCGTCATCCATCACCGCCACGTCCTGGCCGGCGAGGTAGTACTGGCCGGTGGTCGGCCGATCGAGACAGCCGAGCACATTGAGGAGCGTGCTCTTGCCGGAGCCGCTCGATCCCATGATCGCCACGTAATCCCCCTGCCGGAACTCGATCGAGACGTTGTCGAGCGCCTTCACCTCGTGGCCACCGAGGGAATAGACCTTCGACACACTTCGGATAGCGGCGACGACATCGCGGGGGGGCGGGCCTGCGTTCGGCTCAAGCGATTGCTTCGGGGGCATCCGGACCTCACTCGTGACGGAGCGCCTCGATCGGATCCATGTTCGCCGCCCGGCGGGCGGGGTAGATCCCGAACACGATCCCCACGCCGACGGAGATCGCGAAGGCGGCGATGATCGACCAGGGGGCGAGACGCGGCTCGAGGTTGCGGATGTTCGGCGGGAGCGCGGCCCACACCTCCGGGAGCGACGCCCGCACGCCGAAACGCACGCCATTGACCGTCGGGCCGCAGAGGAAGCCGAACAGAACGCCGAGGAGGCCGCCGGTGCCGGAGAGAACGACCGTCTCCCAGAGGAACTGCTGGACGATCTCCCCCTTCGTCGCCCCCAGGGCGCGGCGGATGCCGATCTCGCGGGTCCGCTCGGTGACGGTCGCGAGCATGATGTTCATGATCCCGATGCCACCGACGAGGAGCGAGATCCCCGCGATGAGGAGGAGGAGAACGTTGAACATCGCCCGCATCGTCTCCGCCTGCTCGAGGAGCTCCTTCGGTACGACGATGGCGTAATCGACCACCTTGTGGTAGCGCTGAAGGAGGACGCGAATGATGTCGGCCGTGGAGTCGACCTCCTTCATGTCGTCGACGACGGCCGTGATCTGCGTCAGCTCGACGGTCTCCAATTGGAACGAGCCGGCGCGCGAGGTGAAGACGCGGTCGCCGATCCGGGCCCGGAAGGTCGTGAGGGGGATATAGACGTCACGGTCGTATTGCCGGGCATCGAGGCTCCCGCCGATCGCCGCCGCTGCCGAGCGTTCCGCGGCGACCCCGATGATGACGTAGAACTCCTGACCGATCTGGACGGCCCGCCCGAGCGGATCCTCGATCGGAAACAACTTCACGGCCGCCTCGTGGGCGAGGACGACGACGTTGGCATACGACGTCATGTCGATCTCGGAGATCGCCCGGCCGCGGGCGATTTTGAGCCGGTTCATCCCGAAGTAATCGGGGGTGCAGGCGATCACCATGCCGTCGATGAACTGCTCGCGGTGGCGCACCTCGCGACTGATCTCGCGCATCGGCACGGCCCGGCCGATCGTCGGCACGTTCGTGACGATCCGCTCGAAGTCTTCGCGGAGGAGGCCGTAGGAGATGCCCATCCGGGCGTTACTGTCGCTGCGGCTCGACTCCTCCGCCGGCTTGATGCTGCGGACGATGATGCTCGTGGCCCCGAGATCCTTGATCTGCTGCTGGGCCTGATAGCTCACCCCCTCCCCCATTGCCACGAGCCAGATCACGGCCGTGACGCCGATGAGGATGCCGAGGACGGCCAGGGCCGAACGGAGCTTGTGCAGCAGGAGGCTGCGGAAGCCGAGGCGGAGTTGCTGGAGGAACTTCAAAGGTCTCTTCCCCGGAGGAGATCATCCCCCGCACGGCAGGCCGACAGGTCTCACGATTCCACCCCTGACAACCGGCTCGTTACGGCTGCTTCGACGCTCCGCCGGGCGCTGCAGCCGGGCGCTCCCCCTTGCCGGCACCTGGGCCCGGGGGCCCGCCCGGCCCCTTGGGACCACGCTTGCCATCACCGGGGCCGGTCTCCTCAACCGCATCCTCGCCGAGCGCCTTACGGGGATTGAGGATCAGGGCGTCGCCATCCTCGAGCCCCTCGGTGATGTTGACGAGTTTGTCGTTGCCGAGGCCGAGCTTGACGGCCCGCCGCTCGATCGACTCCCCCTTGCGGACGGCGCAGAAATACTGGCCGCGTTTCTCCATCACCGCCGCGACCGGGACGGCGATCACGTCCTTGAGGTCGGCGACGATGATCTCCACCTCGGCGGTCACCCCCGGCCGCACTTCCTGAGGCTCGCCGTCGATCCGCACCTGAACGACATACTTCTTCGCCGTCGACATCCAGTTTGACTGCGGCCGGTTGGCGACGGAGGTCACCGACCCCTCGAACTCGCGCCCCTGCAGCTTGACGCGCGCCGCCATGCCGGTGCGGATCTTGTCGACCTTCGCCTCGTGGACCTCGACGTCGGCACGCATCCGGGAGAGGTTGGGGAGACGAATGATCGTCGTCCCCTCGTTCACCTTGGCGCCGGTCTTGATCTCCGTCTCGGCCTGCCGGTTGCGCTCGTTGGCGTAGATCACGAGGCCGTCCTTGGGGGCTTTCAGCGTGCACTTGGAGAGCTGCGAGCTAAGCCGATCGAGCTTCGCCTTCTCCAGCTCCAGCGACGCCCGTTCGCTGTCTCGCTTCGCCTCCATGGCATCGCGCTTGCTCGTCAGCTCCGTGATCATCTTCGGCTTCGCGAACCGCTCGAGGACGTCGAGCGAGATCTCGGCGGTGCCGCGGTCGAGATCGGCACGCTCCACGGCCGACTTCTGGGCGTCGAGCTGCTGCGGAGTGATGTAGCCCTTGCGGAACATCCGCTCGCCATGCTCGAGCTGGTTGCGGGTCGACTGGAGCCGCTCCTTTGCGGCCGACACGTCCGATTCGGCCTTCCGCAGCTCCTTTTTGTATGTCCCCTCGGTGTATTCCTCGACGGCGATCTTCGCGGCAGCGAAATCCTTCTCTGCCTGAATGTTGGCGGCGCGGGCCTTCTCGAAGGCGATCTTCTGTGCCGAGACATCCTCGGAAAGCTTCGAGCTGTCGAGGCGGACCAGCTCCGTCCCCTCGGTGACTCGCGACCCGTCGTCGATCAGCCAGATGATCGTGGCGCCGCCGGCGACGCCACAGACGACGTCGACGTTCTCGTCGCTCACCATGCTGCCGTCCTCGGTGACCGAGATCGTCAGATCGCCATGCTCGACGGTGTGGGCCGGGAGGGCGGCGAGGGGATTGGCATTGCTCCCCCGGCCGATGTGGGCGAGCACCCACGGGGCGCTCGCGGCACCGCCGCCAAGGACGGCCAGCAAGATCAGCGTCCGCCAGGGAATCCGCCAGCCGCGGCGAGGGGCCACTGGGGCGACGTTGTCGTCAATTGGATCGCCGAGGATCCCGGCAATGGCGCTCAGATCAGCGCCGCCCGAGGGGGCCGCTGCGGTCGCAGAATCCTGATTGCTGGTGCTCATCGTCATGCCACCCCTCCTCGGGTCCGTTCCTGCCATCCATCCGGCGCCCGTCCGGCCGGTGTCTGGCATCATTCTATCCGTTTGGGCGCCGACTCGGCCTTCCGAGCCCGCCATCCCTTGGCAATCCGGGCCGCCGCCGAACTCGCCTTGGCCCCGGCACTCTCGGGGATTCTCAATACTCCTGGGCTTGTGGCAGAGGCCGGTGCGGCGGGGGCCTCGGGCGCCTGTGCCTCGTCGTCGGGCGGGGACGGAATCGGCTCGGCCTCGACGTTGGGACGGGGAGCTGGTGGAGCGGGGAGCGTTTCGGCGGCCCCCGGTGCCTTGACTCCCCGAACCATCTCCTTGGCCGGGACCGCCTTTGGGGCATCCATCTCTTCGAGATGCTTGAGCCACTCCTCCGGCACCGCCGGAGGAAGGGGAAGCTCGTCCTCCGTGGCCCGTTCGGCGCAGGCAAACGGGGCGTCCACCCACGTCCCCTCGTCGGTCAGCTGCATGACGCCGAGTTGCTGGGCGAGCGAGGCCCGGGTGGCGAAGTAGTTGATCCAGATGCTCGTGAAGGCGTCCTGGGTGCTCCGCAGATCGTTGTAGGCGAAGATCAGGTTGAGCGTTGCGGTGGGGCCGAGCTGCCCTGCGGTGACATCGACGATGCCTGTCGGGCCCGGGGCCGGCAGCGGGGGCGCCGGCTGGCTGAGCGTGAGCCGTGTCTGATCGACGCGGCGGATGGCGATGATCAGCGCGCGGCGCTGGGTCTCGAGGTTGCGCTTGTCGAGATCGAGCTGGCGGAGCGACTGCCGCAGCCCCAGCTTGATCCGGTCCTCGTACTGGATCTGCTGCCGGCGAACC
>CANGGC010000349.1 GCA_947453125.1 Planctomycetaceae bacterium
GATCTCCTCTTTTCGATCGCCCGCGAGCGCGACTGGAAGCGCGTCGCCTGGCACGCCCATCCGCTCGTCGAGCCGATCCTCGCCGGCATTCCCTGTGCGACCCACCGCGTCGACGGCGCCGCCGCAGTCACAGCCGATCTCGCCGCCGACTCGAGCCTCCGCAAGGACGCCCTCGAGGCCTGCGACGCCGGCATCACCGGATGTGAGGCGCTCGTTGCCCAGACCGGCTCGATCCTCGTCTCGAGCGCCACTTGCGGGGGCCGGGCACTGTCGGTGCTGCCGCCGGTGCATGTCGTCGTCGCCACGCCTGAGCAGATCGTGGCGACCCTCGCCGACGCCTTCGACGCCCTCCGCGAGCGGCACGGCGAGGCGCTTCCGAGCATGCTCTCCTTCATCACCGGCCCGAGTCGCACCGGCGACATCGAGCGGATCCTCGTCCTCGGTGCCCACGGGCCGAAGGAACTGTTCGTGATCCTCGTCGAGGAGCCCTGATCCTCGTTCCCCCACGGCCACCGATCGATCGGATGCTGCCCGGAAGTGGGGCGCGGGCGGCCCCCGCCGGTTTTTTCTTTCCCGGCGCGAACCATCCCGCCACGCCCCCCGTAGAATCAGCCGGACGTTGCGGTGCCGTGAGGTGGCCGCGATGCCCACTCGAGACAGGAGATGGTTGGCAGCCGCGCCTTTTCCAGGGCGCAGCCGCGGCAAGGAGAAGGTGGATCCCGATGACCCCGCGACGATCCAATCCGGGCTTGTGGCTCTCCTTCGGGATGAGTCTGCGCTCGGTCGGTCGACCGCAGGGAAGCCGGCTCCATCGTCGTGCCGGGCTGAATCGTGGTGCGCTGCGACTTTTGGTTGCGGGCCCACGGTCACGGCTCGCTCTCGCTGCGGCCTTGGTCGTCGCCTCCCTCCTGTCCCCGGGTGCCAGCGGTGCCTGCGCCGGGTGTTGTGACGATGGTTCCCCGACCGTCGCCGCGCCCCTGGCTGCGGGCATCGCCCCCGTTCACAAGGCGGCTGTGGTCAACGCGGCGCCTCACCGCTGCTGCCATCGGCCGGACGTTGACGCTGCAGTCGCGGCCGAGTCGTGCTGTTCGAGCGCCGTGCCCGGCGCCATTGTCGAAGCGGCCGCCTGCGAGTCGCCGTTGGATCAGGCCGATCCGTGCGGCTGCAACCTTGTCCCCCGCGACGAGGCGCCGGCCGTCCCGGTCCGCACCGAGCCCGACGTCCGTGCTGGCGCGGTGGTCTTCGCGCATGGCTTCCATGCGACGGCGATCGACGCCGGCCAACTGTGTGTTCAAAGCGACGGCGCGGTGCTACCGATCCATGCCCGCCCACTGCGGGTGCTCTACGGGGTGTGGCGGAACTGAAGCCGGGCCCGGAGTCTCCATGCCCTGCATGGCCCTCCGGCGTCGCAATGGTTTCCTTTCCTTCCACGTACTTTCCCAAGGAGCTTTCTCATGTCCACGTTCCTCGTCTGGGCTGCCATGGCCCTCTCTCCCCTGGCTGGTGGTCAGACCGCGTCGTGCGGAGTCTGCGACGCCTGCGAATGCTGCGGTTGCTGCGAGAGCGGCGCCTGCACCTGCAGCGAGTGCCGCTGCTCCTGCTGTGAGGCCGGTGCCTCCCAGGCAGAGGGCTGCTGCACCGTGAGCGCTGGGGCCGATCGTGCACCTCAGGGCCAGCAGGCCGGTTGCTGCGGCAGCGGTTGCTGCAAGTAAGACGGGCTGCTGATACTTCCGGCAATTCCCGACCGGGCTGACGGCGGTTCCCCGCCCCACCCGGCATGAGCCCCCGGCTGGGCGTCGCATGTGCGACGCCCGGCCGGGCTTTTTTTGTTCCCGGGCAGGGCCCCGGCGGCCATCGGCGACTGGCGAGCCTGCTACACTCCCGGCGACTGCCAGGGGGAGCTTGGCGACGGATTCTCCGCCGCATCCGCCACCAAGGGCACATGCTTCTGCGTTCCTGGAGACGTTTGTTATGTCCGATTCACGGATCTTCACGGCGGGACTTGCACGGCTCTTCGCGCTGCTCCTGATCGCATGCGTCGTCGCTCCCGCGGCTCCGGCCCAGGAAGGGGCGGACGTCACCCCGGCCCAGGAAGCCGCCATCGAAGCGGCGATCAAGGAACTCGCCACGCAGTGGTCGACCGCCTACCTGAAGAATGATCCCTCGATCCTCGAGCGGATTTGGGCTCCCGACTTCGTCTATGTCGAGCCATCGGGCCACCGGTTCACCAAAGCCGAGGGGATCGCGAACCTGAAAGCGGGCGCCGAGCGGCCTACGGCCTCCGCGGCCAGTTCGATCGACGTCCGCATCTACGGCGGCGGCACGGTGGCCATCGATATCGGCGACTACCGGGAATCGGGCGTCGACAAGGATGGAAAGCCCTTCGAGCGCGCCTCCCGATTCACGAACGTCTGGGTGCTCCGCGAGGGGAAATGGCAATGCGTCAGCGGACATGCCTCGCTGATCCCGGCACGCCCGTAGACAGTTCGCCATAGTTCGCAACAGCTCGCCACAATCATCCGGGTTGTCTTCCATCGTCGGCAGGACACGAGGACCAATCGGGAGGATCCCATGACTGACAACGCTTGGCCGACGAAGACCCGCGAGCTTCACAACCACCACTTCGATTCCACGATCTGGAACGACCTCGCTTTTCGCGACGACGACATCGTGATTGCGACCTACGCCAAGTCGGGCACGACCTGGATGCAGCAGATCGTCGGACAACTCCTCTTCGATGGCGATCCGGATTTGGCCGTGGCCGAGATGTCCCCGTGGCTCGATCTCCGCGTGCCGCCGAAGGGCGTGAAGCTGCCAGCCGTGGAGGCCCAGCGACACCGGCGCTTCCTCAAGACCCATCTCCCGGTGGACGCGCTGCGATTCTCACCGCAAGCACGGTACCTCTACATCGGGAGGGACGCTCGGGACGTGGTCTGGAGCATGTACAACCATCATGCGAACGCCAACCAGTCGTGGTATGAGGCACTCAATGACACGCCTGGACGGGTGGGCCCGCCCCTCGAGCGTCCTCCGGCCGACATCCGGGACTACTGGCACGACTGGATGAACCGGGATGGGTACCCCTTCTGGCCCTTCTGGGAGAATGTCCGAAGTTGGTGGCAGATTCGCGATCTCCCCAACGTGATGTTCGTCCATTTTTCGGATCTCAAACGTGACATGCCCGGGGAAATCCGCCGCATCGCGGCTTTTCTCGAGACCCCGATCAACGAGGACTCCTGGCCGCGGATTCTCGAACATTGTTCGTTCGAGTGGATGAAGCGCAACGCGACGAAATCCGTTCCCCTCGGCGGCGCCTTCTGGGATGGGGGGGCGGAGGTGTTCATCAACAAGGGGCAGAACGGTCGGTGGAAGGACACGCTCTCCGCGGCCGATTCCGCGGCGTACGAGCAACGGGCCGAGGCGGAACTCGGCGCCGAGTGCGCCCGCTGGCTCGCCAGTGGGGAACACGGCTGATCGAGGGCTGACCGCCGCGCCCGTGGAGAACGCGCCGCTCACCGGTGCCTCCATCCCAACCGCACCCGAGCGACGCGACACCGGAAGCTCTGTGTGACCGCCGGCTCACGGCGTCACCGGCGCCTCCCCGCTACGACCGGAATCTTCGTCACGGTCGGATCTTTTCGAGCCCCAGTGAGTTTTCCGACTGGGAAAGATCGATCTCCTGTCCAGGAGTTTGCCGCTCGCGCAAACCCTGACGATCACGGTGATCTCGCCACGTACCGGCGACGTGAACGGCAGGGGAATAAAGCGGCGGGCTCGGTCGGTGCGGAACTGTGACACGCCTTCCATCTGGGGTTGGCGGGCCACGCGACGGACCGGCCAAGTGTTCGCGAACCGTTTCCTTTTTTTCTTTCCATCCGGAGGATTCTGTGAAGAAGCGTTTGACGTTCGGCTTCCTGCCCTGGGTTGCCGCTGTTGCCATCTGTTCCGGCAGCGGATTTTCCCACGGTCAGGAGTCCGTGATCGAGGCCGGCTCGGTTCTTGCCAACGGTGGCGTGGCTCACACCGAGCCCGCGATCGTCGAGGGTGAGGCCCCGTCCGCCGCCAACAGTGCCATCGTCAGCGATGGTGCGGTTGTCAGCGAAGGTGCGATCGGCAGCGAGGGTGCTGCCGCCGGTGGTGCCACCCGCAAGGTGCTCCGCCGCGAATGGGTCACCGAAACCCGTGACGTCAACGTCACGGAGAATGTCCAGGAGCAGCGTGAGCGGTCGTACACCGTCACGAAGCGCGTCCCCCGCACCGAGCAGCGGACCCGCGAGTACACGGTGAACGTGCCCGAGACGCGCACCAAGACGGTGAACTACACGGTCAACAC
>CANGGC010000350.1 GCA_947453125.1 Planctomycetaceae bacterium
AGCAGAGGGCCGACGAGGCGCTCGAAGACTGGTTGATGCTGCGGATCACTCGCTACCCGCACGAGACCTTTCTCCGCCGCGTCTGGCAGCTGCGCCATAACCTCACTGCCTATGACGGCATCTACGTCGCCTTGGCCGAGTCGCTCGACTGTCCACTCGTGACCTGCGACGGACCGCTCGCGGCGGCCCCCGGCCACCGGGCGACCATCGAGTTGTTCGCCAACTGACCCTGCTTCTTCGTTCCCGACGGTCGGCACCTTGGGAAGTCTGCGGTCGCGCAGCTATCCTGACGCCGGCGGTAAAAGCGATCGGTGGCGGTTTCTGATTCGAGCACGACATTGCGGCTGGGAGCCCGTCCAGGCAAGCATCCCAGGTTGCGGTGATCACATCCGATGAGGATTGTTTGATGCACAGGAAATCTGTGGTGGCTGTCGGCAGGAAATCAATGGGATTGGTCGCCGGGGCGCTGGCCTGCCTGCTCGCAGCCCCAGTCCCCGCCGGTGAGGCGACGCTCTATCGCGACACCTGGGGCGTGCCCCATGTCTACGCCGACACCGAGGTGGCCGGCTATTACGCGCTTGGCTACGCCCAGGCCGAGGATCGGCTCGTCGACATCTATCTCGCCATCCGCGAGGCCACCGGACGGATGGCCGAGGTGAAGGGGAAGGGGGCGCTTGAGAACGACTACCTCATGCGCCTCTTCCACAACGACACGCTCCACGAAAAATATCTCGTCACGGCCCCCAAGCATGTCCAAGATGCCATCCGTGGATTTGCCGCCGGGATCCGTGCCTATTGTAAAGAGCATCCCGACGAGGCAGCCGATGTGAAGCTCGAGATCGAGGACTGGCATCCGCTCGCCGTCGGCCGCGCCATGATCCTCCGCTGGCCGATCGGCACGATGATGAGCGATCTCCGCAACGCTCCCGAGCCGGTCAAGCCGGCGATGGGCTCAAACCAGTGGGCCGTGGCGCCGAAGCGCTCCGCCGACGGCCGCGCCATCCTCCTCTCCGATCCCCACCTGACGTGGGAAGGAATGGCCGTCCTCTACGAATCGCGCCTCCACGCCGGCGCCATGCACACCAACGGCTACTCCCTCATCGGCACGCCGATGATGGCGATCGGCCACAACGAACACACCGGCTGGGCCCTCACCACCGGCGGCCCCGACACCTCCGACGTCTACCGGATCGAGTTCCGCACCGAGCCCAAACTCGAGTACCGCTACGACGACGAGTGGAAGCCGGTGAAGGCGACCGAGTTCACGTTTGCCGTCAAGGATTCCGATCCGGTGACGAAGCCCGCCTACTACACCCATCTCGGGCCGGTGATCAGCGAGCCCGACATGGAAAAGAAAATCGCGTACGTCGGCGCGAGCCCCTATACCGAGCAGGTCGGACTCTACGAACAGTTTTACGCGATGGGGATGGCCAGGAACGTCGCCGAGGTCAACGCCGCCCTCGAACGCCATCAGTACAACGAGCAAAACGTGATGAGCGCCGATTGTGACGGCACGATCTCGTACGTTCGCAACGGCGCCACTCCCGTCCGCCCGGAGGGATTCGATTACAAGCGGCCGGTCGACGGGACAACGAGCAAGACCGCCTGGACGAAGCTTCACCCGCAGGCAGAGCTTGTGAAGATCGTCAATCCCGAGCAGGGCTACATGCAGAATTGCAACATCAGCCCGGCGAACATGATGGTCGATTCGCCGCTGGTGCCTGAGAAGTATCCTCCTCACGTCTACAACTCCACCTGGGATCAAAACAACCCGCGCGGCAGGCGCACCATCGAGCTCCTCCACAACGACGCCTCGGTGAGCCCTGAGGAAGCCAAGGCCTACGCCCTCGACATCCACGATCGTCTCGCCCGCGCCTGGCAGGGGGAGCTGCGCCGGGCCTATGAAGCCGACGCCGCGTGGGCGGCAGACTTCGAGGTGAAGAAGGCCGTCGAGGTGGCGCTCGCTTGGGATGGCGACTATGCGATCGATGCTCGCGGGGCGGCGTTGCTCAAGTTTTGGCGGCTGAAGTGCGGCGTGGGGCTCGATCTCGCGCCGCTCCACAACGACGGCCGGCTCGACGACGCCACGCGAAAAGAAGCGATGCAGCTCTTCCGGGCGACGATCGAAGAGATGACGCAGACGTATGGCCGGTGGGACATTCCCTGGGGGGAGGCCCATGTCGTCGGCCGTGGCGGGCATTACTTCCCCGCCCCCGGCGCCGATTTCGACAAGGGCAACAAGGACGCCAACTTCTCCGAGACGCTCATGGACGTCCGCTCGGCCGAGGATCCGACGCAGCCGGGCCGGTTCATCGCCAACTCCGGCTCGATGGCGGTGATCCTCATGTTCTTCGGCCCCGACGGCGTGGAGAGCTTCACCTGCACCCCGTGGGGTCAGTCGGGCCACCCCGAGTCCCCCCACTACGTCGACCAAGCTGAAAAGCTGTACTCGCGGCGCGAGATGAAAAACACCTGGTGGAAGAAGGCCGATCTCCTCGAGCATGTCGAATCAGAGAAGGCATTCCGCTGGCCGTGAGCAGGGGCGTCCTGCCCGGGTTGAGCGAGCCGGTGCGTCGGTCGCTCGGTCTCGGAGTGGGCGCGGTGACGTCGAGGCATCCCTGCCGACTTCGCGACGCGTGCGAGGTCCCGTGGGTTCATCGAGGGCCTCCGTCGCGGATGGTCTTCACACCAGGACCGCGGAAGGGTGCGGCTTGCACCGGGAGAGGGCCTTCCCCTGCGTGACCCGCCATGCATACCCGAGATGCATCGAGCGATGGGCATGGTAGGTCGTCAGGATCATCTCCACGTCGCCAAGACGGAGAATCTCGCTCGCCCGAACGACACACGGACAACTCCTGGGCGGGTGGATCCCCTGGGGACACGATTGGAAGAATCCCAGCGTCGCTGGTGTGTCGTCGGAGGTGTCGAGAGCTGCCGCCCGCCACACCCGGAGGTGGTGGTCGAACACCTCACTGTATTCAGCGGTGTAGCGCCCCGCACTCCCCAGGGCCCGCATCGATCCGCCGGTGTCGTCGGTGAGCATGATGAAGGTTGGGCCGCGGGGCTCCGCGAGGGCCTCGAGGGCCTGCTCGAGTTCGTCGATCGAGGCGCTCCGCACGTCGCGCTCGCCTTCAAGGGTCAGTCTGACGTGGATCACGATCGTGGCTCCGTGGAGGTGGAGGAGAGAGAATCACGACCCGTCGGCACTCGCGGGGGGATCTGCGGAGCCGGGCCGGCGGCGCACGAGGCCGCGGAAGGTGATCGGGATCAAGGCGAGCGCGCAGAACAGCGGAAAAACATGGTCGCCGAGTCGGAGAAAGAGGGTCTGATCCTCGAGGAGGTGCACGTCGGCGGTCAGATAGCCACGTTCCTGGATCGGGAGGCGAGCCACCACGGTTCCAAGCGGCGAAATCACACAGGTTTCCCCGGTCGCGGCGCAGCGCACCAGGTATCTCCTCGATTCCACGGCGCGGAGCTGCGCGAGCAGGCGATGCTGCTGGAGCGTGAGTGGAACCGTGAAAGCGGCTCCGTTGATCAGCGAGACGAGGAGATTTGCCGATTCTCCGACGAGTGTCCGGGCCGCCGCGGGGATCATGTCCTCATAGCAGAGCAGCACGCCGAGCTTTGCCGGCCCACCATCGCAGAGGACGGTCGCCTCCCTCCCCTCGGCGAGCGGTTCTTCCATCGGGAACAACCGGGCCAGTTCCGGGCTCCAGCTTGCCCCCGGGATGTATTCGCCGAAGGGCATGAGATGACGCTTGTGATAGCGGCCGCTGATCCTGGCCGATTCATCGATGAGGATCGCCGACTGGAAGAGCGATCGGGGTTTCTCAGGGTGGCCGACATAGATCTTGCCACCGAACAACAGCGGGCAATCCTGCGACGGCAGCGGGCAAAACCCGCGCCGCGGTTCCCGGGATGATTCGTGGACCTCGTCGGGATCGGCGAGCGAGTCGAGCCGCTCCGAGTAGGAGCCACCGCTGCATTCGGGCCAGCAGATCAGATCCGGGACTTTGGCGTCGTTGCCGCAGGACTGCTGCGTCAAGGCCTGCTGAGTCAACGATTGGAGCGCTTCGACGCCATCGGTCTCCTCTGGATTCGCCTGAACCGCCATCACCGTCATGACTGGGGCAGCAGCGATCTTCGCGGTCCACCACGAAACAGCGAGGCAGCCATAGACGGCATTGACGCAGCACAGGACCAGCGCCGCGATAACGGCATACCGTGCCGACGGACGGCGATGATCGTCGCGACGTCCGAGCACTCCAGTCGCCTCGACGATCCAGACGACCAACCCTGCGTGGGCAAAGGCCAGCAGCGTCGTG
>CANGGC010000351.1 GCA_947453125.1 Planctomycetaceae bacterium
GCAAACTTCCGATTGGCCGCGGCGATGTCGCGGAGATGAATGCCGTGGAGGCCCGGCGTCGGCGCCTCGAGCGCCGAAACCGAGGCCGGCCCGCAGGCCAGCACCTCGATCCGCTCGGGGAGGAGCCAGTCGCGGCAGCGGAAGACGCGGCTGTGGGGCGGGTCGCAACACCCATGGTCGACAAGGAGCAGCCGCATACCAGTCGTCGCCTCTGAAAATCGGCTCACCACCAACCGGCCTGTCGGCCAACCGCCAGCCCGAAGGCCATCCAGGCCGCTGCGCCCCAATCATCCGCCATGATCCCCAAGCCTCCATGCCCCTCGTCAAGTTGCCGGCAGGGAAAGGGCTTCCAGATATCGAAAAGACGGTGGAGAAGAAAGGCTGCCAGGAGGAGCAGCGGCGTCCGCTCGCCGGCCGGCACCAGCAGCAGCCCGAGGGGGACACTTGTCATTTCGTCCCAGATAATCGCGCCGGGGTCGCTGCCGCGGCCCATCTGCCGGGCGGCGTGTCCACAGATCGGGATCCCGATGATGCACAACAGGATCACCACGGTGGCCTCGACCCCGAACGAGCACCCAAGCGCCGCTGCCGCCGCCGAAAGCCCGATGCCGAGGGCGGCCCCGAAGGTGCCCGGTGCCCGGGGCATCCGCCCCACCAACCCGCAGGTGGCAAGGACCACCGCCGGCTCCGTCCAGGGCACCCGCGCGGTGGCGCCGGCGGCATGCGCGGCCCCGGGGGGCCGGTCAGGGGAGGGGGATGTCATGGGGGAAGTGCCATTGAACATGAGAACGGACCGGCGGCCCCCAACGGGCCTCCAGTGGCAATCGCGGTTGTGAAGCCGGTCCGCGACTACCGCAGTCCGGCGACCACAGTCTACGGTTCGATTCGGGGCCCGTCCTCCGTATCGGAAGGGAACGGGGGCGGTAGAATGCTTCGCCTCACCCCCCACCCGCGTTTCCGCACAGGCGACCATGGAAAGCACGCCGGCTCCCGCCGATCCTGCCGGCATCGGCAGACTCGAACTCATTGAATACCCCCATCCGGCGCTGCTCCGCCGTGCCAGCCCGCTCGTCCGGATCGACGACGAGCTGTGCAACGCCATCGATCAGATGTTCGAGATCATGTACGACGCTGTCGGCGTGGGGCTGGCGGCCAATCAGGTCGGCCTTCCCTACCGGCTGTTCATCGTGAATCTCGAGGCCAATCCCAACTCGGGCGAGGAGCTCGTGTTCATCAATCCGACCCTCTCCCGGCCGCGCGGGACGGCGCTTCAGGAGGAGGGATGCCTGAGCCTGCCGGGGCTACGGATGGACGTCCGCCGGCCGGAGAAGGTGGTGCTCGACGCCTGGACGCTCGAGGGGGAGCAGGTGCGCCTCGATCTCGACGGATTCCTCTCCCGCGTCGTCCAGCACGAGTTCGACCACCTCGAGGGGCGCCTGTTCACCGATCGCCTCCCGGATGCCGCGGCGCTCGAAGCCCGTCGGGTGCTCGACACGATGCTTGAGGTCTTTGTCGGCAAACAGTCGCGCGGGGAAGCGCCCGCCGATGCGCACATCCATGCCGAGCTCGCCCGGCTCGAGGCCGCACGCTGCGCGCCGGCTGGTCCGGCTGGGGGGCGCGCCTGATGGAGCCGGCACACGAGCCGGGGAAGGTGGCCGGGCTGCGGATCGTGGTCATGGGCACCGGGCCGTTCGCCGTGCCGATGTTCCGGGCGCTCCTCGCTTCCCGTCACCACGTACTGGCGCTGGTCACCCGCCCCGACAAAGCCGCGCCGGGACGGCGGGCTTCCGTCAATCCGATGCGCGAGGCGGCTGAGGCGGCCGGCGTCGCGGTGACGGCGCCGCAGCGGATCAATGATCCTGCGGCGATCGACGAGCTCGTGGCCCTCGCGCCCGATCTCTTCGTCGTCTGCGACTACGGGCAGATCCTGGTGCCTGCCGTGCTTGAAGTGGCGCCGCTCGGTGGCATCAATCTCCACGGCTCGCTCCTCCCCCGGCACCGCGGTGCGGCGCCGGTGCAGTGGGCGATCCTCGCCGGCGACGAGGTCACCGGCGCCTGCTGCATCCACATGACCCCGCAGCTCGACGGCGGCAGCGTGATCGTGGCCCGATCGACCCCGATCGGTGCGACCGAAACCGCCGCGCAGCTCGAGGCGCGCCTGGCGGCCTTCGGGCCCGAGCTCGTGCTCGAGGCGATTCAGCGGGTCGACGCGCCGCACCGGCCGGCCGGCGCCGTCGGCATACATCAGGATCCGGCGCTCGTCACAAAAGCGCCGCGGCTCTCCAAGGCCGACGGGATCGTCGATTGGAATCTCGCTGCGGCGCGGATTGCGCGGATGCCGCGCGGCCTCGATCCCTGGCCAAGGGCGACAACGTTCCTCCATGCGGCCGGGGCCGAGGCTGGGGCGGCCCCGACGCGGCTCGTTCTCGAGGAAGTGGTCGAGGGGCCCGCGGCTCCGCCCGGCACGCTGGCCGGCTCGATTGTCAGTCTCGACGACTCAGGCGTCGCGGTCGCTTGTGGCGACGGCGGCACGGTGATCATCCGTCGGGTCGTGCCGGAAGGGCGGCGGTCGATGGCGGTGGGGGAGTTTCTCCGCGGCCGCTTTCTCGGCGTTGGCGCCCAGATGGGCCGGGGGTGAGGGTTCGCCGTCAGCGGGAGGGGGGCAACGTGGATTCCCCTTCGATTGACGCCCCCCGGACGCCAGCCGTACCCTGAATCAATCAGGATCCACCGGGCTCTGACGCGAGTCCTATTTCCGCCGATAATCGCCCTCCCGGATCACCCTTCTCCTTCCCGGATCACCCTTCCATGGCCACGATCCCGCGCACGGCTCCCTGCCGGCACCGGCTGACCGTCTCCGATTTTCATCGGATGGGGGAGGCGGGCATTTTTGCCACCGGCGACCGGGTGGAACTCATCGACGGAGAGGTCATTGACATGTCGCCGATCGGAGCTCTTCATGCCGCGTTCGTCGACCGCCTTGTGAGGTATCTCGGTCGCAGCGTGGGCGAGTCGGTGGTTGTCCGCTGCCAAAACCCGATCCGGCTCGACGACTCGAGCGAGCCGGAGCCCGACATCGCCCTCCTCCGTCCCCGGGCCGATGGCTACATGTCTGCCCATCCCGGCCCGGAGGATGTCCTCGTCGTGATCGAGGTGGCCGACACAAGCCTGTTCTACGACCTCAGTGTGAAGGTGCCCCTCTACGCCCGGCACGGGATCCCCGAGGCGTGGGTGATCGACGCGGCCACGCGGCAGACCCGCGTCTTCCGTGAGCCGAGCGCCGAGGGCTACGCCTGCGAGTCGCTGGTCGGGCCAGAGGAGACACTCGAGAGTGCGCTGCTCACCGACGACGCCGGCCACGCTGTCTCCGTCACCCTCTCCCGCCTCCTGCCACCGCAGCCGTGAGGGATCGGCCCCGGCTTGGTCGATCGCTCGATCGTGTTTGGCTCGAGCGTGACGGGAGGAGGGTTCCCCTGCGTTTCCAACTGAGAGCTACAATCTCCGCATGACGACATCCACCGCCCATCGCCGACTCTGGATCGAGACCGTCGGCTGCCAGATGAACGTCCTCGACAGCGAGCTTGTCGTGGCGGCGCTGCGCCGCCAGGGATGGCAGCTGACGACGAGCCCGGCCGAGGCTGACGCCGTCTTCTACAACACCTGCAGCGTCCGCCAGCATGCCGAAGACAAGATCTGGTCGGCCCTGGGACGGGTGCGGCAGGAGAAGCAGGCCCGCCCCGGCTTGATCATCGGTGTCCTCGGCTGCATGGCCCAAAAAGACCAGGAGCTCATCCGCACCCGGGCCCCGTGGGTCGACCTCGTCGTCGGCCCCGGACAGCTCCACCGCGTGCCGGGGATCGTCGAGGAGATCCTCGCCGGCGGCCCGCCCCGGATCGAGGTCAGCCTCGATCGCACTGCCGGCAGCCGCGACGCCGTGACAAAGAGCTTCGAAAGCTACGACCCCGACCGCGATCCGGCGATGCGGCCGACGCCGTTCCAGGCGTTCGTGCGGACTCAGACCGGATGTGACAAGTTTTGTGCGTTCTGTGTCGTGCCGCGCGTCCGCGGGCCGGAGCAGGCCCGTCCCCCGGCGGCGATCCTCGCCGAGGCCACGAAGCTCGTTGCCGAGGGCTGCCGCGAGATCACCCTCATCGGCCAGACGGTCAACTCCTACAAGTGGCACGACGGCGGGAAGACGACGCGCCTCGCCGATCTCCTCCACGATCTCGACTCCATCGACGGCCTCGAGCGGATCAAGTTCGTCACGAATTATCCCCGCGACATGACGCCCGAGCTGATCGGCGCCGTTCGC
>CANGGC010000352.1 GCA_947453125.1 Planctomycetaceae bacterium
AGGGCAAGCTCCGCCTCGGCCTTCTGAAGGGCCGCGCGAGCGAAGGCATCGGCCTCGCGTTTCTCGATCACGTCCTGCTCGGTGATCACCTGCTTGGCAAACAGATCTTCGGCCCTCCGCAGGGCGTCGGCAGCCGCGATCGCGGTGGCCTTGGCTTCATTGACGGTGGCCACCAGCGGCGGAATCGTTTCCTGGCGGGGCTCTGCCTCGAGGCGGATCACTTCAGCCTTGGACTGCGACACCGCCGCTTTCCGCACCTCCAACTCACCGCGCAGATCCCGGTCGTCGAGGCGGAACAACGGCGTTCCCGCCTCCACCCTGTCACCAACCTTCACGAGCACCTCGACGACAACGCCGGGGGTGGCGGAACCGACGGCGATGTTTTCGGACTGCGCCTCGACGATCCCGGAGCAGGCGAGGGTCGTAGCGAACGGGCTCCGTGGTGGCATGGCCGGCGGGGCGGGCGAGTGCTCCACCCGTCGGGTGTTCCAGACGAACCATCCAGCGAAAGACGCCAGCGTCAGAGCCGCCAGAGGGAGAGCAATCTGCGTCGCCAAATCGGCGATGCTCCTGGGGCGTTCGAGGCGGTGGTGGACCGGCGCGGGTGGGGCAGAATCGGTGGCGGGGGCGGGAGAATCGTTCATCGTTTGCATCCTATGTGTCGTGCGACGGCGCACCAATCTCTCCCCTTCGCCGTGCCTCGATCGACACGATCTGTCCATCCTCCATCGTCGCGATCCTGTCGGCATACGGATAGACCCGCTGATCGTGGGTGACGACGATCACCACCCTGTCCGGACGAACGGCAAGCCCGGAAATCAGTTCCATGGTGATCCGACCGTTCTCGGCGTCGAGGGCACTGGTCGGCTCGTCGCAGATCAGGAGGCGGGGCTCATGAACGAGCGCCCGGGCGATCGCCACGCGCTGCTGCTGACCGCCGGAAAGCTCGCTCGGCAGATTCGTCAGCCTGCTCCCGAGCCCGAGCCGGTCAAGCAGGGCCGCCGCGGCCGGGAGGGCCCTTGCCCGCGACCAGCCGGCGATGATCAGAGGCACCGCCGCGTTCTCCACGGCCGTGAGGGCAGGGAGGAGATTGAATGACTGGAAGATGAACCCGACGTTCGCGCGGCGGAACCGGACCCGTGCCGCCGGTGACATAGCGACAAGATCGTGGCCGAGGACCTGCACCTCTCCGCCGGTGGGCTGGAGAGTGCCGGCGATGATCGAGACGAGCGTCGTCTTTCCGCATCCGCTCGGGCCGACGAGCATGAGCAACTCGCCGTGGGGTATGTCGAGTTCGACGCCGCGCAGCGCCCGCGTCACGGCGTCCCCGCTGCCGAAATCTCTCGTCACATCTCGAACGTGGACGGCGGCCGACTGGAGGGCGGAGGGAGGCATCAGGAGGGAGCCGTGGCGGGAATGGGAGATCGATCAGCCACGGAAGACGATCGCCGGATCGACGATGAACACCCGGCGGATCGACAGAAGGCTCGCCAGGAGCACGATCAAAAAGACCGCCACGCCAGTGATCACAAGCACCTGCCAGGGCATGTAGAACGAGAGCTTTGAAAACGATCGCGTGCTCCATCCGAACAGCGCTGCAAGGCCGACGCCGACACCGAGCCCGACGAGCCCCACATGGAGGGCCTGGGCGAGGACCATGAGCAGGATCGTGCCGTTGCCGGTGCCCATCGCCTTGAGGGCCCCGAATTGACGGAGATTCTCCACGATGAACAGGTAGAACGTCTGTCCCGCGATGGCGGTGCCGACGAGAAACCCGAGCCCCACCGTGATGCCGAAATTGATCGGGATCCCGGTGTTGAGCAGGTAGTAGCGAATCGTCTTGGCGAGGAAGTCGTCGCGCGAGAGGGCTTGGAGGCCGGTCTGGGCGCTGATCCGCTCGGCCAACTCCGCTGCGGCCAGGCCGGGGGCCGGTTCGGCGAGGACAAACGACAGCACCTTGCGTTCAGGCGGTGCGAACCGGACTGCCTGGGAGTATCGCGTGTAGACCACCGCAAAGCTCTGGAAGGTTTTGCGGGCCCGGGCGAGGCCGACGATCACCGCCCGCCGGTCGTTCATCTCGATGATCCGCCCACGCTTGAACGGCTCGCCCGGCCAGAGCTTCCGGTATCCGACGATGTCCATGATCACCGCGTCGGGGGCACGGAGGTCGTCGATGCTCCCCTCGATCATGTTCAGCGGAGCGCCGATGAACGTGGTGTCGTCAAGGCCGAGGAGGATCACCTGCTCATAGGAGCCCCCTTCGAGCCTGGCCCGGGCGATCCCCTTGTAGAGCCGGACGGCCCAGTCGACGCCGGGCACTCCCCGCACCCGGTAGAGGTGGGTGTCGGCCATCGGCTTGACGTCGTCGACATATTTCACTTTCGGGTCCATCACCCACACGCCCGCCCCCTCGACATCGAGGATCTGGCTCACCGTCAGGGCCATCAATCCACAGAAGATCGACGACTGCTGGGCGATGAGGAGCGCGGCGAAGGCGACGCCGAACACGATGCCGAGATACTTGGCACGGTTCCCGATCAGCATTTTCCAGGCGATCCAAAGCATGGCTTCCCAAATCTCCGGGCCGGGGGCATCCAACGATTGCGGCTTGCCCGCGGGACATTCAGCGTTTGTGGGGGGCTGTTCGATCACGAACGCTGACGGAAACCCCGGCGGATCATGGCCACCGACCCGCGGGCGATGTTGAAGCCATTCCGCGCCGTGTGACGCGTCTCGAGCCCGGTGCGGTGTTGGCTTTCAATACGGATTTCCTGCGGACGCAAGTGCAGCACGGCAGCCATTCCCGCCCCCGCAACCGCCGGTTGGTGGCTCCGGACAATCTCGGCGATCTCGTCGAAGTCGAATGTCGTCACGCTTCCCACCGCATCGACTCCGGACGGAGCGACGGCTCCGATACCGACGCCCCCGCGACACATGTCGAGCACGTTGTCGAGCCGGTCGTCAACGAACAGACATCGCGCCGGACTGGCACCGAACCGACTCCGCAGCTTGGGGAGCGCGAGACTCTTCCGCAGTCCATGGCGGGCCAAACGCAGCCATTGCCCGGACAGCACCGCCGACGAGAGAATGTCGTTGGCACAGAGACAACGAGCCAACCATCGTCGGCCCAATCCAGCAGCACCGAGGATGGCCTCGGCTTCCGGACGGGAACGGTGGGTGAGGAAAACAACCTCGGCCCCGATCCGCTCCAACCTCGACTCGAGGCCATCGTGGAGGACGAGAACCTCCTCCTCCGACGATCCCGTCGCCGAAGTCTCGAGGACGAGGACTCCGTCAATGTCGAGGACAACCGTTTCCACGCCTCGGCAGTCCCGTTCGGGCACTGTCATAGCATCACATGCCCCCGCTGCTTCAATTCGCCGAGGAATTCGCTCCAGTACGGACTGCTGGTCGACCAGGGGTAGGTGTGGACGGTGGGGCTGACGTGGACGTCCGGCGTGACACCTGCCACGAGTTTCCGCTGCGGAAGATCGACCGCCAACGGTGTCCAGGAAAGGCACGCCACGACCACGTCCTTCGCCCCGGCCCGCGCCATCATGTCCCGTGCCGCAGCGATCGTTTGGCCACTCTCGATGCAGTCGTCCACCAGCGCGACGACCTTTCCGTGGAAGACTCCCTTCCCCGACTGCGGAGACTCTGTCGGTGGCTTCAGCCGCTCTGATCGCAGCAGCAGCCACGCCATCGGTCGCCGAAGGATCGTGTAATCGTAGAGCCACGCGAGGAAACGCCTCGCCCCCGGCACCTTTGTGAGGGCCTTCTTCAGGCCACTCCCATGACGCTGGATTTTCATCGACTTGAGGGGCACCGACAGCGATGTGGCGACGATATCGGCCACGAGGAGCCCGCCGTTGGCAATCCCCAGCACGATTTCCGGACGGGGCTCGACATCCGCCAATCGGCGGGCCAGTTCCTCCGACAGCACGCAGGCTTCCCGGAGCGTCATGGTCTCGCACTGTCGAGACCGCTCAAATCGCGCGATGACCTCGGCGTCGATGGCGGTTGGTTCGAGCTTTGGTCCCACGCTGCACACCACGTTGTCGACCGATTCACGACAGGACTTCCCGACCACGACCGGCTTCGGGGCCCCGCTCGAGAACCTTGGCGGGCCAGGGATCCTCGCTATCAACCTCCCGAGTTATACCGACAGGGGCGGCAGGCTGCCACCGTCCCAGAGAAGCAGCGTTCGACAGTGCCGCCGGCGGCTCCACGATGGCTGCCACCGTTGATCTGCTATGATCCTGGCCCACCGACGTCGTCAGGTACCCACGTGCCAGGGCAGG
>CANGGC010000353.1 GCA_947453125.1 Planctomycetaceae bacterium
CTCGGCGACGAGCTTCCCCGTCGCCGTCGCCAGGCTCATTCCCAGCATGTTGTGGCCGGTGGCGAGGAAGGCGTTGGCGAGACGTGGTGTCGGCCCGATGATCGGCAGGCTGTCCCAGGTCATCGGCCGCCAGCCGTACCAGGTCTCCTCAGGCCCTGCGCCAGAGGGGGAGACGAGATAGGGCTTGGCCGAGTCGTGCAACTGCTGGATGCGTCTGGCGGGGATCGACGTGTCGTAGCCGGCAAACTCCATCATCGAGCCGAGCCGGTAGCCATCGGCGAACGGCGACACGCCGATGCGGTGCTCGGGAAAGAGCATCGGATGAACCGGGCAGGGATCGGGGCGGTGCATCGTCACCGAATAGCCTTTTCCCTGCTCGATCGGGATCGGGCACTCGAGCTCCTTGGCGATCCGTGGGCTCCAGCCGCCGAGGGCGAAGACGTAGCGATCTGCAGCGAGCGACCCTTGCGAGGTGGCAAGCGCCGTCACTCGTCCCTCCGATCGCTCCACCCCCTCGAGCCGGCAGTGTTCGATGAAGCGGACACCACGCGTGACGAGCCGCTGCGACCAACTCGCCATCAGCCGATCGGGGCGGAGGGAGGCGTCGCCAGGATAGTGATAGGCACCGGCGAGGCCCGATTTCAGCGCCGGATCGAAGGCCGGCAGGGCCGACCCATCGAGGCGCACCGCGGGGACGCCGAAGTGCTCGGTGAGGAGTTTGTCGGTTGCCGCGAAGGAACGCATCCCCCGGTCCGTCCGCAAGACATAGAGCAGCCCCGTCTCCTGCCACTCGCAGTCGAGCCCCTCGTCGCGGACGAGCCGCCGGTATTCCGCGATCGAGGCGTCGAGGATCCCCTTGAGGTGGACGCCGACCTCGAGGACCTGCTTGTGGGTGCAGCGACGGGCGAATTGCCACAGCCATTTGACAAGGGCCGGATCGAGCCGCGGCTTGACCCGGAACGGAGCGTTGGGAGTGAACAGCGACTTGAACGCCACGCCGAAAGCGCCCGGCTCGGTGAGCGGCAGCACATGGCTCGGGCAGATGTAGCCGCAGTTGCCCCCGGAGCAGGCGGCGCCAATCGTCCCCTGATCAATCACGGTCACGCGCAGGCCGGCCGAGGAGAGGTAATGGGCGCAGGCAATGCCGATCACACCAGCGCCAACGACGATCACGTCGGCGCGGCGGGAATCCTCCGGGGCGTTCATGGGGGGAGCGGCGTCGCGAGTCATGGCGTCGTCCCGAGGATGATCCCCGCGGCGAACGGGTCGCCCGGCTGGCGGATGAGTGTGGCCTCGCCGCAAACATAGGCGCGCCCGCGGATCGTGGGGATGACCGCCCCGTCGTCGCCGCGGCGGTAGCGCGCCGTAAAGCGGCTGCCGATGATGCTCTCCTGCCCCCAGCTCTCCCCCGGCGCGAGCTTGCCATCGGCCACCAAGCAGGCGATCTTGGCGCTCGTGCCGGTGCCGCAGGGGGAGCGGTCAAAGGCCCCCCCGGGGCAAAGGACGAAGTTGCGGCTGTCGGCGTCGGCCGCCAGAGGCGGACCGAAGAACTCGATGTGGTCGATCTCCGCGCCGTCGGCGCCTGTGATTCCGCGACGGACAAGCTCGCGGCGGACCGCCTCGGCCGCGGCGGTGAGCCGGGCGATGTTGCCGGGGACGAGGTCGCAGGGGGGCGTCGAGACGAGGAAGAACCAGTTCCCCCCCCAGGCAACGTCGCCGACGATGCTCCCGAGCCCCTCGACGTCGAGGCTCACCCCGGCCCGGTGGCGCCAGGAGGGGACATTGTCGATCGCCACCTCGTGGGCGTCGAGGAGCTCGATCCCGACGGTGCCGACGGGGGTTTCGAGGCGGTGGCGGCCGGGGCCGATCCGCCCCAGATGCGCGAGCGTCACGGCCACCCCGATCGTTCCGTGGCCACACATGCCAAGGAAGCCCGTGTTGTTGAAGAAGATCACGCCGGCGGCGCAGGAGCGGTCTGAAGGTTGCACGAGGAGCGCCCCGACGAGCGCGTCCGAGCCGCGCGGCTCGAGGATCACACTGCGGCGGAAGTCGTCGTGCGCCGCGCAAAAACGCTCGAGCCTGTCGGCGAGGGGGCCCGGGCCGAGGTCGGGGCCGCCGTCGATGACGACGCGCGTCGGCTCCCCCTCGGTGTGTGAATCGACAACGCGGATCGCGCCGAGGCAGCGGTTCATCCCTGCGCTCCCGGCCAGGCCTTCCACCATTCCCGAAACAATCTCCACTGCGCGTGCGTGTGGGCCCGCTGGGTCGGGGAGAGGGCGTCGCTGGGGTTGATGTGATGCTCGTAGGCGGCGTGCCCCTCGAGCACCATCAGCGCCTTGTAGTGGAGGACGAGATCGGGCCCCTCGTCGAAGGTGGAGAGGACGCGGAGGGCCTCGTCGAGCTCGAGGGCGAGGCGGCGGGCCTCGACATCGCCTGCGGCCGCGCGCCCGCACAGCGCCACCAGCCGCAGCACCGGCCCGGGGAGGGCGTTGCCGATCCCGGTGATCGCGCCGACAGCGCCGCAGCGGACGAAGCCGTGGAAGACCTGCGTGTCGACGCCCACCATGAGGGCGAGGTTGGGATCACCCGAGGTGATGAAGCCGGCGGCGTAGCTCAACGACTCGGCGCCGCCAAACTCCTTGAACCCGACGAGGTTCTTGTGGTTTCGTCGCAGATCGGCAAAGAGATCGGCGCGGGTTTGGAAGCCGTAGTAGGGGCTGTTGTAGATCACCGCGGGGAGATCGCCGCCGGCCGTGAGCACCTCCTCGAAGTGGGCTTTCTGGGCTGCAGAGGCACTCCCGCGCGAGAGGAGACGCGGGATGACCATCAGCCCCACGGCCCCCACCTTGCGGGCGTGGGCGGCATGGGCGGCAGCGATCCGTGGGTTTTGAGCGCCAGTGCCGACGACGACGGGCACCCCCGCTTCGACGAGGAGGCGGACGCCGGTCTGCCGCTGTTCGTCCGAGAGCAGCGGCCAGTCGCCCATCGAGCCGCAGTAGACGACCGCGCTCATCCCCGCGGCGACGAGCCTCTGCGCGGTGCGCACGAGCTCCTCGTGGTCGAGGGAGCGGTCGGGCCGGCAAGGGGTCATCAGCGCCGGCATGCAGCCGCGGAAGACGTCGGAACCGTGAAGCATGTCGATTCACCTCGGAGGTCGAGCCGCCCGCGCCGCTGGGCGTGACGGGAAGCGGGCCATGATAGCGATACGGCCGGCGTGACGGGGATCACGCCAGGATGGCGGAGCGTCAATCGCGAAGCTTCTTCGACAGGCTCTCGCCGAGGCGGCGGACGGTGGTGCTGAAGTCGTCGCGGGCGAGGTGGGCGCGGATTACGCTGATCCCGGAGGTGTCGGCCAGGGCTGCCGTCAGGGCCCGGTCAAAATCCCCCTCCGTGCGGGCCTCGTAGCCGGTGCCCCCGCCGAGCACTTCGGGGAGCTTCTCGTAGCGCCAGGGATTGATGTCGTTGAAGGGCCCGTCGAGGATCACCCGCTCCGTGCCGTAGCCGGCGTTGTCGAGGATGATGATCGTGGCGGAGAGTCGCCTGCCGACGAGCGAGGAGAGCTCCATGCCTGTCATCTGGAAGGCACCGTCGCCAACAAGGGTGACGATCTTCGATTCAGGGCGGGCGCAGCGGGCGCCGAGCGTGGCCGGCACGCCGAAGCCCATCGAGGTGTAGTAGGCGGGGGAGACGTATTCCGTCTGGCCACGGATCACCAGCTCGCTCGAGGCGAAGAGGGAGTCTCCCACGTCGGCGATCACGATCGTGCCGTCTTCGATTCCCCCGTCGAGCCGGTGGATCAGCCGGGAGATCGTCAGCGGAGCCTCGGGGCGGAGCTCGTACGTGCCGGCGACCTTCGCCGGGCCGGGGGGGAGCACGCGGTGGGCGGCCTTTGGCTTCGCCAAAGCCAGCTCGCGGATGAAGTCCTCGAGGAGCACGCCCTGGAAGTGGTGGTGGCTGATCCGCAGGTCTTCACTCGTGGCGTGGATCGTCCGCCGTGGGTCGAGGTTGGCGGTGAAGATGCCGAGATCGATGTCGGTGAGGATCGTGCCGAGGAGGATCCGGCAGTCGCTCGATTCCACGAACTCCGTCACCTCGCGGCGCCCCATCCCCCCTTCATAGAGGCCGATGTAGAGCGGATGGACCTCGCTGACCACGCTCTTGCCGAGGAGCGTGGAGGCGACGGCGATCCCTGCCGCCTCAGCCAGCGCGATCGTATCGGCCTGGAGTCCGAATCGCTGCAGCTCGACGCCGGCGATGATCACCGGAGCCTTGGCCTGCTCGATCC
>CANGGC010000354.1 GCA_947453125.1 Planctomycetaceae bacterium
ATCCCTGGGAGGTGCTGCTTCGTGTAGAGCCCGGCGAGATTGTCGTAGCGCCCTCCGGAACAGATGCTCCCCAGCGCCGGCAACTCGTCGAGGAAGCTCTCGAGCACCAAGCCGGTGTAGTAGTCGAGGCCGCGGGCAATCGACGGATCGATGACGATCCTCCCGGCCGGCACGCCCGCCTGGGCCGCGCCATCGAGGAGCGCCCGAAGGCCGTCGATCCCGGCCCTCCCTGAGGCCGTGCCGCCGGCGAGCGGCTCGAGCGCGTCGAGGACGGCGTCGGCCGAGCCGGAAAGCGACGCGAGCTTCAACAGATCGGCGCTCGCCCCCGCATCGATGCCGTGGCCGGCCAGCTCCGCGGCGACCCCGTCGGGGCTCACCTTGCCGAGCTTGTCGAGGGCCCGCAGCACGACGGTGGAGCGGTCGGCGAGCCCGAGGCGCTCGAGGATCCCCGAGAGGACCCGGCGGTCGTTGACCCGGATCGTGAAGCTTTTCAGCCCGATCGCCGAGAGGAGATCGTGGACGACGAGGACGGTCTCGAGATCGGCAAGCGCGCTGGTCGTCCCGATCGTGTCGAAGTCACACTGCATGAACTCGCGGTAGCGGCCGCGCTGCGTGTTCTCGCCGCGCCACACCGTCGCCATGTGGTAGCGCTTGAAGGGGACGCCGAGCGTGCTGATGTGCTGGGCGGCGAAACGGGCCAGCGGAATCGTGAGATCGAACCGCATCCCCACCTCGCGGCCACCGTGGTCGGTGAACCGGTAGAGCTGCTTGTCGGTCTCGTCGCTCCCCTTGCCGGTGAGGATCTCGAGGTATTCAAGCGCCGGCGTGTCGATCGGCACGAAGCCGTAGGAGCGGTAAACGCGCCGCGCGATGTCGAGGATTCCCTCCCTGGCGAGGGCCTGAGGGGGAAGATGATCGCGGAAACCCTTGAGCGTGCGGGGTTCGATGAGGGTGCGGGGTTCGATGGGCGGGCGCGGGTCGGTCACGGAACAGGTCCCGGGGAGGAGCGGCGGAAGGCCCCGGTTATACCCCCGCGCGCCACCGGCACCCACCACCCGCGGGCTGCTTTGGCACTCCGGCAGGGCTGGCGTCAGCCGGCCGGCGTTGCCATCCGCCCCGCCTTCACCGCGCCCCCCTGAATGACAGCGATGAAGCGGCTGCGGTCTTGGAGGACACGGATGTCGGTCGTCGGATCGCCATCAACGAGGAGGACATCGGCGAGCTTGCCCGTTTGAAGAGTGCCGAGATCGTGGCCCCGCCCCATGATCTCCGCGCCGGTCTTCGTGGCGCACTTGAGGACCTCGAGTGGCGAGAGCCCGACGAAGTCGACGAAGAACGACAGCTCCTTGGCGTAGTCGCCGTGGGGATTCCAAGCGAAGCCGTAATCGCCCCCCATCCCCAGCCGGCCGCCAGCCCGGAGGATCCGCCGGGCGCTCTCGGCCCCGCCGTCGAGCGTCTCCTGGTGGCCGTCGATGACCCGCTGTGAGAGTCCGAACTCGGGGCCGCGTTCCACGCTCACCTTCTCGAAGTAGAGCGCCGGCACGCAGGGGACGTCGCGGGCGAGGAGGAGCTCGAGCCCCTCGTCGTCGATGAACGTGCCATGCTCGATTGCATCGTAGCCCGCCTTGAGGGCATTGGTGATCCCCTCGGTAGCCCGGCAGTGGCCGGTCACTTTGAGGCCATGGTTGTGGGCCGTCGCCACCACGGCGCGCATCTCCTCGAACGTCATGCAGAGGGTGTGGTGATCGTTGACGTCGGGGGCGGCGGCGTCGCCGGTGGGGTAGGTCTTCACCCATTCGACGCCATCCTTGACGAGCTTCCGGACCGCGGCGCGGGCCTCGTCGGGGCCGTTGACGAGGAGCACGAGCCCCTCCATGCCGATGCGGCGGAAGTCGGGATTCCAATCCATCAGCCCGCCGACGCCGCAGATCTCGCGGCCGCTGGCGACGAGCCGGGGGCCGGGGGTGAGGTCGTTTTCGAGGGCCTTCTTCAGCCAAACGTCGATGTTGAACAAACTCCCGCCGCTGCGGGCCGCCGTGTAGCCGCACTGGAGGGCGAGCCGGGCGTTGGCGGCGGCGAGGAGCGTGACGTATTCGACCGGATACTTGATGTCGAGGTCTTCGAGGGCCGCGACGTCGAAGTAGGTGGGATGGAAGTGGGCCTCGACGAGGCCGGGCATGATCGTCCCGCCGCCGACGTCGATCCGCCGCGCGTCTTGGGGCTGCGCGGGCATCGCCGCCTCCGGGCCGGCATAGGCCACGACGCCGTCGCTGATCACAATCGCCGCGTCGGGCACTGGCGCGGCTCCCGTGCCATCGAACAACCGGCCACCGCGGATCACCGTCGTCCCTGATTCGTTCCGCATCGTCTTCTTCCCCCACAGTCGCCGCACCACACACGGGGCCACCGGATGCGTTGCCCCCGCGAAGAGCCTACGACGTCATCGCCGCATCGCCAAACGGGAGCGATTCGAGGAACGGGATCACGAAGCGAGGCACGAGGTCAGGCTGTTGGCCGACGGCGTTGTGGCCGATCCCCGCCAGGTCGATCGGGGTCGGATCGGCAAGCGTGTCGCACAACCGGCGGAAGTCGCCGTCGGGCAGCATGCCGCCGCTTGCCGGATCGGCCCGGAGCACGAGCACGGGGCAGGTGACCCGGCGGAGCGTCGCCTCCCAGTCGATCCCGTCGAGCCAGGCATTGGCCAGCAGCGGGAGCATCGTCGCCGGATCGAGGCCCTTCAGGCACGACGCGGTGAAGCGGACATTCGCCGGATCGCGCGTGGCGCCGAACGTCGTCGCCGGCATCCCGGGGGCGCCCGGAAGGGGGGCCGCGGAGAGCTTCCGGGCGAGTTCGCCGACGGGCAGCACGCTGCCGGCATGCTCACGGTAGAGCGCGAACACCGCCGCATAGGGGCTGCGATCGACCGCGGTGAGAAAGGTCGGTCCCGGCGGATCTTCGAGGACTATTGCCCCAACCGCATCGGGGCAGGCCGCGGCGGTGAGGAGGGCGACAAGGGCTCCGAGCGAGTGGCCGTAGAGGACAGGCCTGTTGAGGGTCCCGACGACCCGCACGGCATCGGCCGCATAGTCGCGGACGAAATATCCTCCACCCCGCTCCGACTCGCCATGCCCGCGCTGGTCGTAGGCCCGGACGCAAAACCGGGGCATCAGCCAGGGAAGGAGCGGGGCGAACGTCGCCCGGCGGCGCGACACGCCATGGAGGAGGAGGAGCGGCGACTGTGCTATGTCTCCCGACGTCCATCCCGCCAGCGAGACACCGTCGCCGTGAAACGTCGTCGACGTGAGCATGGGAATCATTGTGTCGTTGCCAGGCGTCATCCGAGGATGGCGAGCGGATTGGGGCGGGGCCCACGGATCGACTTGCCGCGGTTCTTCTTCTGCCGTCCCTCTCCCACCTCGAGGCCCCCCGGGCCCAGCACCGCATCCATATACTCCTCGACCTGTTCGGCGGTCTCGAAGTACTGGTCGTACACCCAGTCGTCCTCGTATTCGCAGTCCTTCGTCGTGTATTCGCGGCAGATCTGCGGACGGGTCTCGTAGATTCCGCAGCGGTGATCCTCGCCGAGATGCTTGCAGACGGTGTGGACGCAGACATACCACTCGCCATCCTCGGTGAACACGGTGGCGTGATCGTGGAGGAGGAACCAACGGATGTATTCGAATTCCTCCCGCGTCGTCGGCGTGTCGAGCGGCAGCGCGAAGTAGCGACAGCACTTCGCCGTGCAGAACTGACACAGCACCTGATCGGCGGCGACGGTGTCGCGGTGGGGCTTGGGGGCGAAGATCGGCAGGAGGGTGTCGACGGCGGGCATGGATGGGCTCCGGGGGAACGGGGGCGGTGACAATCTACGGCCCGGCCGGCGCCCCCACAACGGGCAGGGGGGGCCGGGCGCTCGGCGGAATCGGCGTAGGCGGCGTGGCGTATACTCCGTGTCGCTGCCCGCCAGGGTGGTGCCCCCGAAAGGAGCCGCCGACGTGCCGAAGCGCTGGAGGATGCAGCCGCAGGATGCGGCGGTGGTGGCGGGGCTCGAGCGGGCCGCCGGTGTGTCGCCGATCGTCGCCCGGCTGCTCGCCGCTCGCGGGCTCGTCGACGCCGCCGCCGCGCGGACGTTCCTCGCCGGCACGCTGCAAGATCTCCGCGATCCCGAATTGCTCCCCGGGGTGCCTGCCGCCGCCGAGCGGATTCTCGCCGCCGCGCGCGACGGCACGCGGATCGTGATCTACGGCGATTACGACGCCGACGGCATGTGCGCCAC
>CANGGC010000355.1 GCA_947453125.1 Planctomycetaceae bacterium
GGAGGACGCTGATGACGTTCATGTTCGGCTCCCAGGGCACGTCATGACGCTCCCAGTAGCTCTCCTGGTTCGGGGCGTCCTGACGGAGCACCCGGACCGGGATCGTGCGGGCGGCGGACTCGCCGCCGTGGTCGTCGGTCTTCATGATCATGTCACTTGACTCCGTGTGCGGTTTGTCACGTCCACCTACCGGCCACTGGTCAGGACCGGGCCGCCCCGACCCCAACTTCCCGTAGTGCTGCCTGCCCGCCCTTGACTTCTCGGGCACGCAGCCGCTCCCTCCACACCTCCTCGATCACCTCGCCGCCAACCAGGCCGTAGAGCCGCGGACGGGGCGGGATGAGCGAGGTGTCGATATCCTCGTAGGTGATCTGCGGATGTCCGTCGGCACCGTGGTTTGCGATCGTCGACTTGAGCCACTTGTTCGTATTGGCCTCGAAGCGGTCGCACCATTCCTCGGCCTCGCGACGCTTCCCCTCGGGGTCGGTCGCGGCGATCCCCGGCATCTCGAAGTCGGGCTTGTAGTGGGCCCCCCGGCACTCGTCGCGGAGGAGGGCCCCCTTGAGGATGAGCTTGGCCAGCGGAAACATGTCGCCGAGCGACTTTGTGAACACGACGTTCTGGTTGGTCCAGTTGCCGGTGTCGGAGAGTGAACACCGCCGCCACCGCTCCTCGAGAGCACACGCCTCGTCATAGGCCGCGGCGAGTTGGTCGTTGCGGCGCACGACCGTCGCGACGCGGGTCATCAGATCGCCGAGTTCGTGATGGATGCCGTAGGGGTTTTCGCCCCCGCCGCGACGCTGGATCAGGGCCTCGTGCCGCTCCTCCTCGCGTCGCAGGGCCGCCGCGTAGAGCGACTCGGCAGCCGGGGCCCGCTTCGCCCCGGCCGACGCCTGGACCCCCGCGGCACAGAACAGTCCGCTGAAGATGCAGGAGAGGAGCGAGTTCGCCCCGAGCCGGTTGGCGCCGTGGTACTGGTAGTCGCATTCGCCGATGGCGTAGAGGCCCGGGAGACTCGTCTGCTGGTTCCTCGGCGAGCCCTCGAGCATTCCACCGGTGGGGCTCTTCTCGTAATCGACCCACAGCCCCCCCATTGAATAGTGGACAGCCGGGAAGATCTTCATCGGGACCGTCCGTGGATCGACCCCCTGGAACTTCTCGTAGATGTCGAGGATACCGCCCAGCTTACGGTCGAGCGTCTCCTTGGGGATGTGCGTCAGGTCGAGATAGACGCAGAGCCGATCCTTCTCGACCGACAGGCCATCGGTGGTGCAAATGTCGAAAATCTCCCGCGTGGCGATGTCGCGGGGAACGAGGTTCATGTACTTCGGGTAGCGTTCCTCGAGGAAGTAGTAGCGCTCCGCCTCGGGGATCGTCCGCGGATCGCGCGCGTCCTGCGGGGTCCTCGGCACCCACACGCGGCCCCCCTCGCCGCGGGCACTCTCGCTCATCAGCCGCAGTTTGTCGGCGCCCGGGATGGCGGTGGGATGCACCTGGATGAACTCGCCGTTTCCGTAGGCCGCCCCGGCCTGGTAGACGCGGCTGACCGCACTGCCGGTGCAGACCATCGACATCGTCGAGCGGCCGTAGACGAGCCCGCAGCCGCCGGTGGCGAGGATCACCGCATCGGCGGCGAACGAGCGGAACTGCATCGAGACCATGTCCTGGCAGACCGCCCCACGGCACCGCCCGGATTCGTCGATGACGGGGGAGAGAAAGTCCCAGAACTCGTACTTGCGGATCTTCCCCTCGACCTCAAACCGGCGCACCTGCTCATCGAGGGCGTAGAGGAGTTGCTGGCCGGTCGTCGCGCCGGCAAAGGCTGTCCGCTTGTAGAGCGTCCCGCCGAAGCGGCGCTGATCGCGGAATCCCTCCGGTGTGCGATTGAACGGTACACCGAGCCGGTCCATGAGATCGATGATCCGCGGGCCCCAGTCGGCCATCTCCTTGACCGGCGGCTGGTGCTGGAGGAAGTCACCGCCGTAAACGGTGTCGTCGAGGTGCTTCCACTCGTTGTCCCCCTGCTGGCGCGTGAGGGCGTTGACGCTGTTGATTCCCCCCTGGGCACAGACGCTGTGCGACCGCTTGACCGGCACGAGGCTCATGAGGTCGACATCGACTCCGAGCTCGGCCAAGCGCATCGAGGCCGCGAGCCCGGCAAGACCGCCGCCGACGACGAGGACGCGGGGCTGTGCCATGGTGTGTCAGTTTCCTGGTGGGCTGGAGGACGTGGTCGGAGTGGGGATGACGAGGGCCGAAGGTTCGGAGGGACCGCGGAGATCGATGGCGTCGGCGGCGGGATAGGTGACCGACGATCCGGCAGCTCCATGCCCACCGGCGTCAGCCCCAGGGGCCTGCCCCTCCATCATCCGCTTGAAATCATCCATGCGGGTCTCGACCTGCCGGGCCGCGGCAACATCGGTCGATCGGAGGCCTCCGATTGCCCCGAGCCCGGCCGCGGCAAGCACGACCCCCAAGACGATGCTGATGACATTCGCCCGCTGCATCGCCGCGGGGCTGGTCCACAGGCCCCAGGTGATGCCGATCGTCCACAGACCATTGGAGAGATGGAAGACCGCCGAAAGAACGCCAATCGCGTAGAGCAACGACACACCGAGCGGAGCGATGACGGTCGCCGCCGAACTCGTGGCATGGTGGGGATCGAAGCGGCCACCGCCGAGCGGGGCCCCCAACCAGTGGAGTTGGATGATGTGCCAGAGGATGAAGGCGAAGGCGATCATCCCCGTCGCCCGCTGGAGCGTGTAACGGACGTTCCCCATGTAGGGGTAGGAGCCGACGTTGGGGAGCCCGCCGGCGATGATCGCGAAACCGACCGCGGCATGGAACAGCATCGGCAGGAAGATGAACGCAAACTCCACCGGGATCAGGAGCGGCCCGAGGGAATGGATCATGTCGACCCGCGACTGGAAGGACGCGGCCCCCCCCAGCACCGAGGCGTTGGTGAGCAGATGGACGACCAGGAAGGCACCGACCGGGATCAGACCCGAGAGGGAGAACAGCCGGTAGATGAGGAACTGATGGCGGGAAACAAACGACGGCAGGGTCACGCGCGGCTTCTCCAAACGGAGGAAGGGATGCCGTTGGGAGTATAGATTTGTGGAGTTGGGCGGCAACGCTCGATGTGATTTGGCGGCCGCCACGACGAATTTTATACTTCTCCTGCGGATCGGGATCGCCCCCAGGGAGGGCCGTTGGTGCCTGACTCACCCAGCTATCTCGTTGTCCGCGATGCGGAAGGGGCCCTGCTCCCCCCCGCGCCAGGTGACGTTGGTGGTCGCCCCGCCCCGGGCAACGCGGCCCAAACGCCCCCGGATTTCTCGGAAGCCCAGCCCATCGTGGCCGGAGCCCCACTCGAGGCGATCGACGGCTTGGCGGCGGCCGTCGCCCGCATCGGCCGCGGCCCCCGGGTCGCCGGCGTGATCCTCACCGGGGGGCTCGTGTCGCCGGACGGGCCGCTCGTCACCTCGGTTCGGGCACAGCGGATCCTCGAAAACGTTCCTGATGGCGTCGTCCTCCTCGATGCCAGCGACACGATCCGTTGGGCCAATGCCCGCTTCCGGCAGTGGTGCGGCCAGGAGGAGGTCTGCGGGGTCGGCTTCCTCACCGCCCTCGGCCATCCTGAGATTCTCGGCCCCGAGTTCAGCCCGTTCCACGCCGCCCTCGCGTCGGGGCGGATCTCCGGTGCGACGCTGCGGACCGCCGACAACCGCTATCTCCACCTCAATGCCGCCCCGCTCCTCGCCACCGATTCCTCCGCCGCGACCGACTGGCCGGCCGCCGATCATGTCGTCGTCAGCATCCGGGACGTCACCCACACGATCCTCGAGCAGCAGAAGCGGGCCGCCATCCATCAGGCCGGTCAGAAACTGGCCGATCTGTCGCCGGCCGAACTGGCCGACATGACGATCGAGGAGCGGATCGATCTCCTCAAGAGCAACATCCTCCATTACTCGCGTGATCTTCTGCTGTTTGACGTGGTCGAGATCCGTCTCCTCGATCGCAAGACCGCCCGGCTCGAACCGCTCCTTGCCGAGGGAATGCAACCGGAGGCGGAGGCCCGGATCCTCTTCGCCCGCACGGAACACAACGGGGTGACCGGGTATGTCGCCGCCACGGGACGGAGCTATTTCTGCAACGACACGACGAAAGACCCCCGCTATCTCGAAGGGTGCAAGGGGGCGAAAAGCTCGCTCACCGTGCCACTCATGCTCCATGACCACGTGATCGGGACGTTCAACGTCGAAAGCCCC
>CANGGC010000356.1 GCA_947453125.1 Planctomycetaceae bacterium
CGGAATGCGCGTTCTGGCCGCCGTCGCCGACCGAGCGCCAAAGGCGCTTGAGTGGGTGGTGCGCGGCGCCGGTGACGACAGCCCGCGCGTTCGCCTCGAAGCCGTCCGCACGGCGACGTATCTCCGCGCCCCCGCCGCCATCGAGGCCCTCGCCGTAGCGGGTGAATATCCCGCCGATCGGCACATGGATTACGTGAAGAAAGAATCGGCCCGCGTCCTCGAGCCGGAGTTCAGGGCTGCCCGCGAAGCGAAGCAGCCGATCGCCTTCACGACCGACGCCGGCAGGCGTTTCCTCTATCGCTCGCTTACCAACGATGAGCTCGTGGCCGAGCCGCGCTCGCAAGTTGTGTTCCGCGAGATGCTGTTGCGGCCGGGCCTCGACGAACGGCTCCGTCAGGAGGCGATCGAGGGGCTCGCCGCGGCCGACACCAAGAGCGTCGTCCGTGTTGCCGTCGACGCCTTAAACGAGCTCGACGCCCGCGAGGGGGCCGTCGATTCGGCCACCGTCTTCGACCTGATCCGCGTGTTGCTTTCGCGGCCCACGAGCGAGCTTGCCGAGCTTCGTGGCGACATGGAGCGGATGGCGACCTCCGCCCGGCGGCCGCAGCTGCGCCGGATGGGCTATGTCGCGCTCACGGCGATCGACGCCCTCGGCGGCGGTGACCCGAGCGCGAAGGTGTGGGAGCTTGCCAAGGCGGAGCCCCGGCGGCTCGTTGACATGGTCGAGGCCCTCCCGCTGGTGAGCGATCCGGGCGTCCGCACGAGCCTCTATGACCGCGTCCTTCCGCTCGTCGACGGCTTGCCAGGAACCACGGCCGTCAAGCCGGGGACCGTTGGCCGTTTCGTCCGCGTCGAGCTTCCCGGCAAGCAGCGGACGCTGACGCTTGCCGAGGTCGAGATCTACGCCGGCAACGACAATCTCGCCCGCGCCGGCAAGGCGACCCAAATCAACGTCGCCGCCGGCGGCGAGCCGGGCCGGGCGATCGACGGCAACACCGACCCCGAATATGGCAAGAACAGCCAGACCCACACCCAGGAAGGAATCGAGAACCCCTGGTGGGAGGTCGATCTCGGCAGTCCGAAGGCGATCGACCGGATCGTCGTCTTCAACCGTGGTGACGGGCTCGCCGGCCGCCTGAAAGATTTCAAGCTCACGATCCTCGATGGCGAGCGACAGGAAGTCTTCAAGGTAGAAAACCAGCCGGCACCTGAGCCGTCGGCTGAAATCGCCGTCGCCAGCGAGGAAGCCAGGCTCACCGCCGCCGTCCGCCGAGCTGCGTTCGGGGCGCTGGCAGGCGTCCGTGGCCGCGAGCAGGAGGTGTTCGAGCGGATCGCACCGTTTGTCATCAAGGGGGAGGATCGCGACGCCGCCATTGCGGCTCTCGAGAAGATCCCGGTCGCGCAGTGGCCCGCCGCGCAGGCGGCGCCGATGCTCGACGCGCTCCTCGCATCGATGCGGACAGCGGCTGTCGAGCAGCGGTCGAGCGATGCCGGGCTTGCCGCCTGGCAATTCGCCGAGAATCTCACCACGCTCCTCCCGGCTGCCGAAGGGAAGGCCCGCCGTGCGGAGCTCGCCGATCTCGGCGTTCGCGTCGTCCGCATCGGCACGGTCTACGAGCGAATGAACTACGACAAGGAGACGATTGCCGTTCAGGCGGGCAAGCCGGTGTTGTTCGTCCTCCAGAACGCCGACGTCATGCCCCACAACTTCGTCGTCGCCAAGCCGGGGACGATGCAGGCCCTTGGTGAGATCGCGGAGAAGCTCTCGCAGGACGCGTCGTTTGCCAAGCGGGCATTCGTGCCGGAATCGGCCGATGTCCTCGTGGCGAGCACGCTCCTCCAGCCGCAGGCCTCCCAGAAGCTCACCTTCAATGCGCCGACGGAGCCTGGCGTCTATCCCTATGTGTGCACCTATCCTGGCCACTGGCGGCGGATGTACGGGGCGATGTACGTCGTCGACGATCTCGAGGGGTATCTGGCCGATCCGGCGGCCTACCTCGCCGCCCATCCCCTCACCATCAAGGACGACCTCCTCAAGGACCGTCGCCCACGCACCGAGTGGACGCTTGCCGACCTCGAGGGGAGCGTGAACGGGATGGAGAAGGGGCGGTCGTTCGTCCATGGCCGCGAGCTGTTCCGGACGGCGAGCTGTGTCTCCTGCCACAAGCTCGGCGAGGCGGGGAACCAGTTCGGCCCGGAACTGGCCAAGCTCGACGCCAAGATGAACGCATTCGAGATCACAAAGCACATCCTCGACCCGTCGCTGCGGATCGAGGAGAAGTATCGCTCGACGACGATCGTCACCGACGACGGCCGCCGGCTCACCGGCCTCGTGGTCGCCGACACCCCCGCGGAACTGGCGCTCGTGGAGAACCCCGTCGCCAGTGCCGAACCTGTCCGGATCAAGAAGACTGACATCGAGGAGCGGGTGACATCAGTCGTGTCGATCATGCCCAAGGGGCTCCTCGACAAGCTGACCCGCGATGAGGTTCTCGATCTCGTCGCCTATGTGACGGCGCGGGGAGAGGAATCCAGCGCCCTGTTCAGCCCCGACGGCTGCCCGCATCACAGCGACGCCCCGCCGGCGCAGGGGAAATAAACCCGCAGCAGTCTCGAGACACGGCCGGTAACGGGGACAATCCCCGTCACCGGCGATTGTTCCCAGGGAAGGAGCCTATTTCTCGCATGGAGAGCGACACGGAACGTCCAGGTGCACGAGTTCGCGCGCTCGACACGGTCGAGCGGCGCGTTCTGGGGGTGCTCATCGAGAAGGGGAAGACGACGCCGGAGGCCTATCCGCTCTCCCTCAACGCGATCGTCACCGGCTGCAACCAGAAGAGCAACCGCGACCCGCTCATGAACGTCGACGAGGATCAGGTCGGGCGGGCCCTCGAAACGCTCCGAGCCGCCGGTGTCGTGGCCGAGATCTACGGCAGTGGCCGCGTCCCCCGCTACCGCCATTACGGCTATGAGTGGTTCGGTGGCATCGAGAAGGAGGATCTCTCGATCCTCGCCGAGCTCCTTCTGCGGGGCGAGCAGAGCGAAGGAGATCTCCGCGGTCGTGCCAGCCGGATGGACCCGATTGCCGATCTCCAGATCCTCCGTACCAGGCTCGACGGCCTCGCGGCCCGCGGGCTCATCGTCTGGCTCTCGCCTCCCGGCCGCGGCCGGATCCTCACCCACGGCCTTCTTCCCGAGGAGAAGCTCGAGAAGGTGCGTGCCAAGCTCGGCGTGGCCGGGCAGTCGTTCGCCCCCGGAGCCTCCGAGCCGTTGCCGGCAACGGTCGACGGATTCGGTGACGACCAGGAAGATGACGAAGATACCGATGCCGGCGCCGTGACGGTGCCCCGGCCGGCTGCCCACGCTGCGGCTCCTCCAAACGCTCAACCGAGCGCCCCCGCGATCGCGATGGCGCCACTGGTCGAAAAGATCGCGGCCCTCGAGGAGGAGGTGGCGGCCCTGCGGGCCCGGCTCGACGCCCTCGAATCGGCCCTCGGCAGCTGATCACGGTCCATCGACTGAAACAGACGCGTCACCCCCGGCCCCCAGGAGTCGCCTCATGCAACGCCCGCTCTTTTCCTTTTGCATCCTCCTCTCCTTTTGCATCCTCCTCCTGGCGCTCGCCACAGCCCCGCTTCACGCCGACGACTGGCCCCACTGGCGCGGTCCGCTCGGCAACGGCGTCGCTCCTGATGCGAAGCCGCCGGTGTCGTTCAGCGATACCGAAAACGTCGTCTGGAAGGTGGCAATCCCCGGCCGGGGATCGTCATCGCCGGTCGTCCAAGGGGATCGCGTCTTCGTGACCACTGCCGTGCCGGTGGGCGGCAGCAACGATACGTTCGAGTTCCGCGTCCTCTGTTTCGACCGGGCGACGGGGAAGGAACGGTGGTCGAGAACGGCCATCACGGCGAAGCCCCACGAAGGCACCCACCAGACCAACGGCTTTGCCTCCGCTTCCCCCTGCACCGACAACGAGCGGGTTTACGCCCACTTCGGATCGCGTGGCCTGTTCTGCTACACCCTCGACGGCGAGCCGCTGTGGGACCGCGACTTCGGCGACATGAAGGTCCGCAACGGCTTCGGCGAGGGGAGCTCCCCGACGGTCTCGGGCGACCTCGTCCTCGTTCCCTGGGACCACGAAGGGCCGTCGAAGCTTGTTGCCGTCGACGCCCGCACCGGCAAGATCGTGTGGGAGACACCGCGCGACGAGCCGACGGGCTGGTGCTCGCCGCTGGTCGCCGTCGACAAGGCCGGGCGGAAGCAG
>CANGGC010000357.1 GCA_947453125.1 Planctomycetaceae bacterium
ACGCCGGGCCTTCTCAGCCGGGCCAGCGGCGGATCGCCGCTGTCGCCAGTCGGCAGGCGAGGGCCGGATCGGCGGCGGCCGCCTTCAGCAGCGATCGCAGCGCCCCGAGGCGGTCGCCCCGCGCGAGGAGCCCCCGGCCGGCGAGCCAGTCGTGGGCGGCCTGCCAGCGGCGCGGGTCGGCTGCGGCTGTCCAGTGGTCGTCGAGGAGGGCAAGCTCGCGCTCGGCACGCTTGCATGAGCCGGTGGCGGCGAGGACCTGCTCCGCCCGGCCGAGCGCGGCGGTGCGCACCTGCGCGACGATGTCGGCGACCCGAATGCCGAGACGCTCGGCGGTGGCCCGGTCGGCACTGCCGCCGTCGAGCGGGTCGGGGCGGCCGGAGCGGCGCGCGGCGGCGGCAGCGCGGACGACAAGCGTCGCCACCGCCACCTTCTCGTCGCGAGCCGAGGAAAATTGCCCGTCGTGGAGCCGATAGTCGAGGAGGGCGTCGGGGAGATTGGCGAGGTCGAAGCGGTCGGCGAGCCGCAGCCAGAGGTCATAGTCTTCGACGTAGGACTGCGGCCGGTAGCCACCGACGGCGTGGATGGCCTCGCGGCGGAGCATGACGGTGGGGTGGGCCAGCGGCGGGGCGACGGGGAGGAAACGCCGGCAAGCTTCTGGCGAGAGCGGGAGCCGGCTCTCGATCGCGGTGGCACGGTCATCGACGAGGAGCCGCGTCTGCGTGCCGAGCGCGGCCACGGTCGGGTGGCGCTCCAGAAAGGCGAGCTGCCGGGCGAGCCTGTCGGGATGGGAAATGTCGTCGGCGTTCATGAGCGCCACGATTCCCGAACGGGCCTGCTCGATCCCCTCTTGGAGCGTCGCGGCAAGGCCGCGGTTTGGGCGGCTGGTGACAGTAATTCGACGGTCGCCGTGGGCGAAGTCTTCGAGGGTCTGTCGCGAGCCGTCGGTCGAGCCGTCGTCGATCGCGAGCAGCTCCCAGTCGGCAAGCGTCTGCGCTCGGATGCTCTCCACGGCGGCAGCGAGGTAGTCGCCGGCATTCCACACCGGGAGAACGACGGTGACACGCGGCTGTTGAGGCGGGGCGGGAGCGGCCATGCCGAGAGCCTACCACCCTCCGGTGAACAGACGCTCTGGCCATATTCCATATTCATGGACCGGCGGGAACGTCTCGCGACCCGAGGCTTGACGCGCGGCGGGAACCAGGTGTATTAGTGTAGCAATACACATGTGAGCCGGGCCGAGGCCCGGAGTGACAATTGTCCCAGCCTCCCCCGATCTTCGTCGTCCATCCCTCGTCGGGCGTGCCGATCTACCGGCAGCTCGTCGATCAGGTCGAGGCCCTTGTGGCTGGCGCGAGGCTCCGCCCTGGCGATACGGTGCCGAGCGTCCGCCAGGTGGCGGCGGCGTTGGGGGTCAATCCGATGACGGTCTCGAAGGCCTGGAGCCGGCTCGAGGCTGATGGCGTCCTCGATCGCGACCGGGGGCGGGGGATGGTGGTGGCCGTGCCGCGCGATCGGGAGGCGGGGAGCCTGGCCGAGCGGAAGGCGCAGGTCCGACCGCTCGTCGATCAGGCGGTGGTTCGCGGGCTGCAGCTCGGGCTCACGCCGGCGCAGCTCCAGGCGGTGATGAAAACGTCCCTTGAGGAGAAGCTGCCATGAGCAGGGATGGGGATGTCGGTGAGGCGGTGCGGGTGAGCGGCCTCGTGAAGCGCTTTGGCCCGCGCGCCGTCCTCGATGGCGTCGATCTCGAGGTGCCGCGCGGGCAGGTGATCGGCCTCCTCGGCCTCAACGGCTCTGGGAAAAGCACGCTCATCAAGTGCCTGCTCGGCTTACTCAAGGCCGACGAGGGCTCCGCGACCGTCCTCGGCACCGATGCCTGGCAGCTTGCCGATCGGGAGAAGGCCCGGATCGGCTATGTGCCCCAGGAAGCGACGCTCTATCCCTGGCTCACCGTTCGCCAGACCGTGGCCTACGTGTCGAGCTTCTATTCGCGCTGGGATCGGGCCTGGGGAGACGAGCTCCTGCGCCGCTGGGATCTGCCGCTCGGCCACCGCGTCGGCCCGCTGTCGGTGGGGCAGAAGCAAAAGCTCGCCCTTGTGCTGGCTCTCGGCCACCGCCCCGAGCTCCTCATCCTCGATGAGCCGGTGGCGAGCCTCGATCCGGTCGCCCGGCGCTGGTTTCTGGAAACGGTCCTCGAGACGGCCGCCGACGGGGCCGGCACCGTCCTCTTCTCTACCCACATCACCTCCGATCTCGAGCGGGTCGCCTCACATGTGGCGCTCCTCCGCGAAGGGAAGGTGACGTTTCACGACGAGATCGACGTCCTCAAGGACCGGGTCAAGCGGTTGCGGATCGAGGCCCAGGCCGATCTGCCGGCGGATCTCCACCTGCCCGGGACGCTTCGCCAGGAGGTCCGTGGCCGGCAGGCGCTCGTGACGGTTGACGGCGTCGATGCGGCGCTCGTGGCGGGGGTGCGCGAGAGATTCGCGGCGGAGGTCGTTGTCGACAATCTCAACCTCGAGGAGATCTTCCTCGAGCTCCACGACGGCGAAGCTGCCGCCGCAGCCTCCGGGAGGTAGCCATGATCGCGATCCTCCGCCAATACGCGCTCGTGCTCTGGGTGATTGTGTCGAGGCCCTGGACGCTCCTCATGCTGGGGCTTGGGGTGCTCTCTGTGGGGCCGATGCTGGTGCCGAATACGACGAACGGTCGCGGCGGTGACGATCGCGCGATGACGGCTGTTCCAGTGGTCGAAACGTCATCTGTCTTGGGCGGTTTCGGTGTTGCAGACCTCGAGGAAATGGCCCGCGGGGGGCGGCTCGACAGCGTCACTGATCTCGATACACAAGCGGTGCGGAGGCGGGAGGCCTGGGGAGGGGCGACGCCGAACGGAAAGTTAGGCTTACAACTCATCGGGCTAGCCGATGAAAGCCCCGGCGCCTGGCCACTTCTCGATTCGCTCCCGGCGCTCGAGAAGCTCTGGATGAGCCCCCCCGACATGCTCTCGGAAGCGGGCTGGCGGCGGATCGGTGACCACACGGCGCTCGAAGTGCTTTCGCTCCCCAACGTCTCGAGCACCGACTCCGTGACGCTCGAGCGTTTCCCAACGTTCGCCCGTGCGGCGCTCGAGCGGCTGCCGCGACTGCGACAGCTCGATCTCCGTGGCACCGGCGGGTCGTTCGAGCTTCTCCTTCCGCCCCTGCCGAACATCGAGGTCCTCGCCATCGGATGGGGGCGGCTCGAAGAGAACCTGCGGACGCTTGCCGACGGCTCGCCCCGGCTCCGCGTCCTCGCCATCCAGACCTGGTTCGACATCGGATTCACTCCGGGGATGATCGAGAGCTTGAAGCGGATGCCGAACCTGCGATCCGTCTATGTCGCCGGGGCGTATCAGGCCGAAGACGAGCCGGCGATGACGCGGCAGGTCAACGAACTTCGCCGCGCGCTGCCGGGAGTGGCGGTTCATCCGGGCACCTACCGGTCGTCGCGCGTCTGGACGTCCTTCTCTGCGACCCTGATCGGCGGGTATCTGCCGTTCGTGTTTTGGTTCCAGGCCTCGCTCCTGCTCTCGACCTCGCTTGCCTGGATGCTTCCCAGCAGGCTCGCGCCCCATCTCTTCTGGGCGATGGCGGTGTCCGTAGGCTGGGGTGGCGTCATCATGGCCTTTCTCATGTCGGCAGGTGTCGCTTGGATGCCGGCGCTCACGCTCGCGCTGTTCACGACGATGCTCGTGGCGGGGGGCACACTCGGAGACGTCGAAGGGGTCGCCGGCAGGATCTCGTCGATGGTCCAGCGCGTCGAACTGATCGCCGGTGTGGCGGGCGCAGCGACCGTCCTGCTCGCTCCCTGGATCGTCGATCGTTGGCTTTCGGAGGCGACGCCCTGGCTCCCTGCGATCATGCTGGCGGCGGTCATCCTCACGGTGGTCTGGAAGCTCGCCCGGCAGGCACGCCTGCCCCGGATCCTCGCGAGCCTCGGGCTCGCAAGTCCCCCCGGCCTCGTGCTCGATGTCACCCAGGGCACGATGTCGAAGCAGCCAGCCGGGAGCTTTGCCAACTGGCAGCTGAAACTGGCCGAACGTGCGGTCGATCGACAGATCGATCGGCCTGTGCCCGCTCCCTACGGCGAGATGCTCAGGCGCTCGCAGCCGCGGATCCAGATGCTGCTGATGGTGGCCATCATGTTGGTTGTGATGGTCGGCATGATGTGGGTCATCCCCGTGGTGATCGCGCGGGGCACCGGACAGCCGCCGCCGCCGCTCTC
>CANGGC010000358.1 GCA_947453125.1 Planctomycetaceae bacterium
CGACTACCCGCTGATCCTCAGCACCGAGGCCTCGATCGATCTCGCCGACGACGAGGAGCTGATGCAGCTGATGACGGAAGCAAACTTCGTCAGCGTCTTCGTCGGCATCGAGACGCCGAACGAGGCCTCACTGCGGGAAACGAAGAAACTCCAGAATCTCCGTGGCACGCGCTCGCTCGTCGAGAAGGTCCACGCCATCCAGGGGGCGGGCCTCGAGGTGTGGTGTGGCCTGATCGTCGGCTTCGATCACGACGACGCGGGGGTCTTCGAACTCCAGCACCGCTTCGTGGAGGCCGCACGGATCTCCCACGCGATGATCGGGATGCTCGCGGCGATCCCGAAGACACCACTCCACGCCCGGCTCGCGGCGGACGGGCGGCTCGACGAGGCGGGGGCCGCCGAGTACGGCACGAACGTCATCCCCTTAGGGATTCCGCGGGCCGATCTCCGCGACGGCTACCTCGGCCTTTTGGCAGGGCTTCATGAGCCGGAGGCGTGGTTCGACCGTCTCGACAGGCTTTATCTCGACGGGGGATTCCGCTTCTCCCTTCCGCGCGAAGCCCACCTCCGGCGACGTCCGTGGCAGCGGTGGTGCGCCGGAGCCGCCGACCTCACCCGGGCCGCGGCGATCGTCGTCCGCCTCATGCTCCACGTCCCCGATCCGCTCCTCCGTCGCATCTACCGGCGTCGGCTCCTCAATCTTGCCCGCAGCCGTCCGGAGCCGGCCGTGATCTTCGCCTACGCCGTGAAGTGCCTGTTCCATTTCCACCAGCACACCTTCGCGCGGCAGATGGGCTCCGGCACATCACGGCTCGTCAACACGATCTGACGGGCCTGTCTCAGCCGATCGCCTTGGCGATGAGGAACGCAGCCGAAGCCGCCAGCCCGCCGACGAGCACCGTCTGCCAGGCGCTCCGCCAAGGATGGCTGGTGGTGAATCGCCCCTTGATGTAGCCAAAGACGAGGAGAGCCAGGAGCGTTACCGCCACCGACCAGGCCAGCGCCACCGGCACCTCCGACACGAGCGCGTACGGAGAGAGGGGCACGAGCCCCCCGGCGACGTAGGCGCCCGCGATCGTCATGGCGCTGCGGGAGGCGCGGCGCGGATCGGGCTCCTCGAGCCCCAACTCGAAACGCATCATGAAGTCGACCCACCGCTTCTTGTCGGTGCGGATCGAGTTGGTGACCTTGTGCGCGTCCTCAGGCGTGAGCCCGTAGGTGCGGAGCACGTCCTCCACCTCCTGGGCCTCCCGTTCCGGGATCTCCTCGACCTCGCGCTCCTCGCGAAATCGCTCGGCCGCGTAATGCTCCACGTCGGTGCGTGCCGCCAGATAGCCGCCGAGGCCCATGGCGATCGCGCCGGCCGCCACTTCGGCGAGCCCGGCAGTCATGATGATGCTGCTGGATTCCACCGCGCCCGACAACCCCGCCGCGAGTGCGAAAGGCACCGTCAGGCCGTCCGACATCCCGATGACGATGTCGCGGACTGACTCCGAATCCTCGAAGTGCTCCTCTCGGTGCGGGGCGTGACGGTCGGCGGAATGGTGGAGGTGGGTGTCGACTTTGTCGTGGCTCATGGGTCGTTCCCGGAGGAGAATGCCGTGGCGGGGGTGGCACGGTCGAGGAGGGCGAACTCCGCCGTCAACCCAGGCCCGAACGCCATCGCGAAGCAGCGATCGGCTGCGGTGTGGGCCAGCAGGTCACGGAGGATGAAGAGGATCGTGGCACTCGACATGTTGCCATGGTCGGCAAGCACCGTCTGCGAGGCCACGAGGGCGTCGGGGGAAAGGTCGAGCGCCACGCCGATCGCGTCGAGAATCCGCGGTCCGCCGGGGTGGACAGCCCAGGCCCCGATGTCGGCGAGGCCGAGCCCCTCGGCGGCGAGCGTCTCCTCCACGAGGCCCCGGATCCCCCGCTCGAGCAGCCCGGCCACGCGTGGGGAGAGCGTCATCCGGAAGCCGTGATCGCCGATCTCCCAGCCCATGTCCCCGCGCGAATCGGGGAGGATCGACGACCACTGCCGCCGCACCCGCCATCCGTCGTGCGGAGGACCGCCGGCGGCAGCCACGAGGGCCGCTGCGCCATCGGCGAAGATCGCGTTGGCGACGACGAGGTCGCCGCGGCAACCGTACTGGAAGTGGAGACTGCAGAGCTCGACGGCGACGACGAGGACCACGCTCCGCGGATCGGCGGCAAAGGCCCCGGCCACCCGCAAGCTGTTGAAGGCGCCGTGGCATCCCATGAATCCGACATGCGTCCGAGCGACGGAGGTGGAGAGCCCAAGATCGGCGACGATTTGGAGATCGACCCCCGGATTGGCAAAGCCGGTGCAGGAACAGGTCACCAGATGCGTGATTCTCCCGGCATCAACGCCGGAGAGTGTCAGAGCCTCGCGCGCCGCGGCGACGGCAAGCCCCCCTGCTTCTGCCGCATAGCGCTCCATGCGGGCCGAGGTCGTCGGCCCCTCGTCCTCCGGCCCGGTGGCCGGCGGGAAGAATTGCTGCACGGTGCCGTCGGCGGCGGGCGTCTCGAGGAGCACCGACCCACGCGTGCGGATCCTGGTCTGGTGATACATGGCCTCCAGGGAGCGTACCCGGCCGGGCGGCACGTTCCCGAACGACACGGCCATGGCGGCAGCGTCGCTTTGGGTGATCCGGTGCGGGGGCGAGGCGGTGGCGATCGAGAGAATCGCGAAGCTCATCGTTGCCCTCCCCGGCCGCCGCCACCGGTGACCAGCGGCACGACCCGCGCGGCGAGGCCCGGCGCGATCCTGGCGGAAGCCACGGCGGCCGTGACGAGCGCCGGGCTCTGCAGCCATGACGTCACGCGCCGGCAGCGCGCGTGGGGGACGAGGAAGTGGCGATGATGCGCCCCGGCGTACACCTCGCCGATACCGGCCCCGCCGGCTCCTTGGAGGATCGTATCGGCCGCGATCCGGGCGCTGGCCAGGGCCCAGCCGATCCCCTCGCCGGTGAACGGCTCGACATACGCGGCCGCATCGCCAACTCGGAGAATGCGCCCTCCCTCCGCGGACGGCGGGAAGCGGCGCGTGAGCGGGGGCGTGGCGGTATACCGGGCGGCGTGGAGGGCGTCGGCGAGACGCGGGGGAACCGCATCCGGAGTCGGGGCGAGCACCGCCAGAACCGCGCCAGCCGCGCCTCCGCCGCCCCGCACCGCCGCGCGGTCGATCGCCGCGGCCACGTCGATCCGCCCATCCTCGAGGCGGACAATCCCGCAGTAGCCTTGCCGCCCCACCATCATGCGGAGCTCGCCGGGGGGAAGATCGACACAGTCCGCGGGAAGCGTCGTTCCAAGGCCGATCAGGCAGCGCTTTCCGGCGGCGCCCGGGCCCCGGCGTTCTTGAATCGCATCCACTTTCGTGTCCCCGCGGACCCGATCGACAAGCCCCGTGGCCAGCACGCAGCGATCCGCTTCGATCGTCGCGACGGCCCCATCGGCAACGCTCCTCAGCGTCACGCTCACCGCGATCCCGTCGCGCGTCGTGACGGAAACGACATCGACCCCGGGAAGCCAATCGACGCCGGCCGCGACGGCCGCCTCGACGATCGCCGTGTCGAGCGTTTCCCGCGACAGCACCCCGCCGCCGCCCACCGCGACCCGGGCTGTCCACCCGCCAGACGAGAGCGCGAGCGTGGCGAGCGGAATCGGCACGCCAGCAGCAAGGGGCAGGGCGAGCCGGGCAAGTTCTCCGAGCGCTACCGGCGACAGGCAACACCCGCACACCTTGCCGCGCGGCATGCCGTCTCGGTCAACGAGCAGGACGCGCAATCCTCCCCGTGCCAGCCGCAGACTCGTGGCCGCGCCGGCCGGCCCGGCGCCGACGACGATGCATGCCCAAGGGCCGATCGCGGCGCCCAGCGTGATCGTTCCCGGGACGCTGGCGGGAGACGTCGTCATCGATCCTCCCCCTCGGCACGCCACACGACCACGACGCGCTCGGGCCAGACGCGCCGCACGGTCGCACCCCGGAGGCCGACCGACTCCAGCAGCGCCCGATACTCCGCCGGGGTCCGGGCCGCGCGGACGGAGCGTGGCCCGTCGACCCTGGCCACCCGCGATCCCGTCAGAAAGAACGTGGCAACAAACGCGAGGAACAGCCCCCCCGGGCTGCGAATCAGATCGGAGATAACGATCCCGCGGCGGGCGGCCGACGCCATGACACGGAGGAGGTGGCGCGCGTCATCGTCGTCGAGGTGATGGAGGAAGAGCGAACTCACGGCAACGTCAC
>CANGGC010000359.1 GCA_947453125.1 Planctomycetaceae bacterium
GGAAAATGGCCCGGCGGCCAGGAGCCTGCCGACTGGCAAAGGGCGAGCGTCGTGGAAAACCAGGCCACCTGGGCTCCGAGCGACGCGGCCTTTGCCGCGGGGCTTGCCGGAGCGACGGGGCCGCAGCAAATGGTCCGGGCCGTCCTCGTGAAGTGCACGCCGCTGATGGCCTCTCTCGGCCGGCCGAACCGCGATCAAGTCGTGACTTCGCGCCCCACCGACCTCACCACCCTCGAAGCGATCCAACTCGCCAACGAGCAGGCGCTCTTCGAAACCTTTTCAGCTGGAGGAAGGCGGTGGCTCGCCGAGCATGGGAATGATCCCGCGGTCCTTGCCGGGACGATCCTCAAGACTGCCTTGGGGCGGCTCCCGACACCGGCCGAGGCGACGGCCGCCCGCGAAATCCTCGGGGATTCCCCCACCGAATCGTCGGTCGCCGACTGCCTCTGGGCGGTCGTCATGCTCCCTGAGTTTCAACTCGTTCGATAGGTCTTGGTCCCCACGTCCGGAGATCCTTCCGATGCGATCCCGCCACAGCCATCAAGCGCGCCGTGATTTTCTCAAGAGCCTGTCGGCCGCAGCGACGGCCACGCTTGCGCTGCCGCAGCCGCGGCTCCTGGCCGATGCAGCGATCGAGCATCCCGGCGCAAAAGCGGATGCGATCATCGTCCTCTGGATGGCCGGCGGGATGGCGGCCCCCGACAACCTCGACCCGAAGAAGTACAAGCCGTTTGAAAAGGGGCTCGCGGTCGCCGACTGCATCAGCACCTTCCCGGCGATCCCCACCGCCATCGACGGCGTGCAGATCTGCGCGGGGCTCGAAGGGATTGCCGGTGTCCTCGATCGTGGCACGCTCATCCGCTCGCACGTGCAGCCCGATCTCGGCAGCATCCTCCACTCGCGCCATCAGTATCACTGGCACACCGGCTACGTCCCTCCGCAGACGGTCGCCTGCCCGCACATCGGCGCCTGGATGGCGCGCGTCCTCGGGCCGCGCAATCCCACCATGCCGGCCTTTATCAACATCGGCCAGCGGCTCGAAGGGATCGGCGAGAATGAGGAGATCAAGGCCTTCACCACCCCCGGCTTCTTCGGGAGCGAGTTCGGCCCGATGAATCTCCCCTTCCCTGAGGAGGCGGCGCTCGCCGTCCGGCCGCCGAAGGGGATGGAGCCGGGCAGGTTTTCTGATCGCTACCAGCACTTCAAGAAGCTCGTGGCCGCAAACCCGGGAAGTGAGTTCACGAGCGACTACCACCAGGAGTCGATGCTGCGGAGCCTGGAGAACGCCCATCGCCTCCTCTCGGCGAAGGAGCGTGAGGCTTTCGACATCACGCTCGAGCCGAAGGAGGTGGTCGAGCAGTACGACACCGGCCGCTTCGGCCGCGGCTGTCTCCTCGCTCGGCGCCTCGTCGAGAACGGCGCCCGGTATGTCGAGGTGACGACCGAATACATCCCCTTCGTCCACTGGGACACCCACGAACGCGGCCACGAGACGGTCGACAGGATGCACAAGGAGATCGACCGCCCCATCGCCACGCTGATCCGCGATCTCGAGGCCCGCGGGCTCCTCGACCGGACGCTCGTCGTCATCGCCAGCGAGTTCAGCCGCGACATGATCACCGAGGGGCGGCCTGGGTCGAAGGCCACCGATCAGGCCAGCTCCCCGAAGGATTTCCTCCTCGAGCCGAATCACTACGGCCAGCACCGCCACTTCACCGGCGGCTCGACGGTGGCCCTCTTCGGTGGCGGCGTAAAGAAGGGTTTTGTGTATGGAAAGACCGCCGACGAGCGGCCGTGCCTCGCCGTGGAGAACCCCGTCACGATCACCGATCTCCATGCCACGCTGTTCACGGCGATGGGCATGAGCCCAAAGACGGTGTTCGACGTCGAGGGGCGGCCGTTCTACGCCACCGAGGATGGCAAGGGCCGGCCGGTCGAGGCGATCTTCGGCGCGTAAGATGGTCTGTGGGCCCCGCCGACCGGCGCCTCCCCCGCTGCGACCTTTCATGCGCCTGCTACGAATCCCCCTTCTCATCGCCGCGCTGGCGTTGGCGATCGCCACGCCGGCGGCGGCCCAGGAGCCAGCCCTGGCCCGGCCTCCGGCGGCCTCCCGCCGGAGCAAGCTCTCTGACGAGCCGAAGGTGGAGCCAAGGCCGATCCGCTCGCGCCACTTTTCCTTTCTCACCGACGTCTCCGATCGCCAGGCAAAAATCATTCTCGACAACCTCGAGACGATGGTTGGCCTCCTCGAGCGATACTTCGGTCGCCGCCAGCGCGGTGTGATCGAGGGCTTCATCGTCCACGATCTCGCCGTCTGGCCGGAGGGACTGCTCACCGAGCCACTCGGCATCGAGAAGATCAAGGAGCCGGCGGGGATCTGCTTCACGACCGTCCTCGGCCCCCACGCCAGAGCCGTGCTCTATGCCTGCGACGACCCCGGCATCATCCAGCACGAATGCACCCACGGCTTTTGTCATCTCACCTTCGGCGGCGTGGGGCCGCTGTGGCTCGCCGAGGGTCTTGCCGAGCTGGGGCGATGGTGGCGCGAAAAGGAGAAGGGGGTGAATGTCCCCCCGGTGATCCTCGCCCATCTCCATGCCGCAAATCGCCCCACGCTTGCGGCGATCACGGAACCGAACCAGCCCCCCTCCAACGACTGGCGCGATTACACCTGGCGGTATGCGCTGTGCCAGATGCTGCTCGACAATCCCAACTACGCCGACCGCTTTCGGGCGCTTGCCGTGGCGCTCATGGAGGGGCAGCCGGGGGTTTCGTTCGAGAGTGTCTTTGGGCCGGTCAGCCGTGAGGTCGGCTTTGAGTTCGAGCAGTTTCTCACGCACGTGGGCAACGGCTACCGGGCCGATCTCACCGCCTGGCCCTGGAAAGCCAAGCAGCGAAAGCTCGCCCCCGGCGGCGTGGGCCGCGCGAAGGTGAAGGGGGCTGCCGGCTGGCAGGCCAGCGGCGTGGAGGTGGAGGCAGGGGCTGTCTACGTGATCACAGCCGCAGGAACATGTCGCCTGGCCACCGATGCCGAGCCCACGGGCCCGGAAGGGGATGGGGCGGGCCGCGGCCGGCTGACAGGAGCGCTCTATGCCGATTTCACACTCAGCACCGAAATCCCACTCGGCAGCCACACAAGCTGGATCGCCCCGGCCGACGGCCTTCTCATGCTCCGCGCCGCCGACGCCTGGACAGAACTCGGCGACAATGACGGCACGCTTTCCATCACCATCCGCCGCGGGGAGGCTCCTTGATGTCTTTTGAGTGTCGGCGCCGCCTGTTTTTGATTCTGGCTTCCCTGTTCTTCGCCGGCTGCAGCCGACAGGGTCAATCGCCCCTCGACCCTCGCGCGAAGATCGAGCTCGATCTCGATGCGCTCGACGCCGACGGCCTCCGCGGGCCCCCCGATGGCAAGGTGGCGGTCGACTACGAGTTTGTCATCCCCGACACCCCCGCCGCCCGCGAAGCGGTGACCCGGATCGACCCGAGTGTTGAACTCATGCCCGGCTCGCGCGGCAGGATCGGCGCGAAGGCGGGGGAGTGTCTCTGCATCGGATCGACCCACCAGCCGCGCCACCGCGAGATTCTCCTCGCCCTCGCCCGGCTCCCCGAGATCGCCCGGATCATCGAGTGCCATCACGAGTAGCAGGTCTTGCGAGCCGTCAGTTGGGGAGCGGCCCTCCCCGGTGCGGCAGGAGCGCTCCGGCCTCGCGAACAAGATCGAGAAACTCGGCCCTCAGGCCACCGGGATCGGTGCCGAGCGCCCCGGCCGCCGTGGCGGTGACATGGGCAAGCGTGGCCTCCCCGCGGTGGGCGCTCCCGCGGAGGAGCATCCCGAACTCCGCGACCGCCGCGGCGAAGCGGAGATTCGTCGAGGCGTTTTCAAACGTCGTGCCGGTGTCCTCGATGGGAAAAACTCGCTCCTGGCTCGTGTCACCGGTCGGCTCCTTGTAGCGGAGCTTGAGCGTGAGCAGCTCGCTCGATGCCGGGCCTCTGTCGACAGGCACGGCCGGCTTCGCCGCCACCGTCTCCTTCGGCTGATACTTGAGCGGCTCGTCGATCACCGGGCTGTTGTCAGCAGCGGCGGTGGGGACGATCTCATAGAGGGCCGTCACACCGTGGCCGGCGCCGATCTCGCCGGCGTCCTTCGTGTCGTCTTTGAAATCCTTCGCCGCCATGATCCGGTTCTCGTAGCCGAGGAGCCGGTAGGCGGCGACCTGGGCGGGGTTGAACTCCA
>CANGGC010000360.1 GCA_947453125.1 Planctomycetaceae bacterium
CGAAGGGGCCTGAGGACGTCACCGAGGGAGGGCGGGCGATGGCGCTCGTGCCGGGCGTGCGGGTGATGGAGACGACGGACGCAGGCGTCGTGCTCGCGCTCGAGTCGGGGGAGTATGTGTTTGCCGTCGGCGGGCGCTGAAGGCTTCGATGTCGCGGGGCGACTTTCTTGACGTCATGAATAGACGCCTGTACACTCCTGTCCGGAGTGTCTGACGGCCCCCGCATCGGAGTTCATCCCTTCATGAACACCTACCGCATCTACGAGGATTTGCGGCTGACGCTCGGCGAAGAGGCTGCGAAGTCACTCGCCCACACCCTCGGGCCGATGTTCGAGGAGGCCCGCAACGCGGTCACGAAGACTGAGTTCCGTGAGCTCTGCACGGCGATCGAAGCCCGCAACGCCGTCGTGGACGCTGGCTTCGCCAGGCTCGCGGATGCTCAGTCGCGAACGGAGGGGAAAGTCTCGGAGCTGGCCGAAGCGCAGTGGCGAACAGAGGCAAAAGTCTCGGAATTGGCCGAGGGGCAATCCCGGCTCACCGAAGCCCAGTCGCGATTAGAGGAAAAAGTGTCAGAGCTTGCCGAAGCGCAGTCTCGGACAGAGGAAAAAGTGTCGGAGCTTGCCGAAGCACAGTCTCGGACAGAGGCAAAAGTTTCGGAGCTGGCCGAAGCGCAGTCGCGGACAGAGGCAAAAGTTTCAGAGCTTGCCGAAGCACAGTCGCGGACAGAGGAAAGAGTCTCGGAGCTGGCCGTGGCGCTCGGTTCGCTGACGAACACGGTCGAACGGCTTTCGATTCGCACCGATGCGGTCGTCGGGCGGACGTTCGAACTCCAGTTTCGGGATCGGCTGTCGTCGTATCTCGGCCGGTTCCTCAGACGCAGCAAGCTCCTCCGCAACGACGAAGTCCTCGACGCCATCGAGTCGGTGCTCGACAGCGAGGAATGTGACGAGGTGCTCCGGGTTGATGCGATCGCCTCTGGGCTTGTCGATGGGGTGCCGAGCCATGTCGTCGTGGAGGTTTCCTCGACCGGCGACACCGACGACGTTGTCAGGGCCGAGCGGCGGGCGGCGATCCTGCGGAAGGCTGGAATGGTGGCGATCCCGGTCGTGGCCTGTGAGGCGATCTCACGCGAGACGGCGCTCTTCGCCCAGGCCAGAGGCGTGCGCGTGTGGTGCAGCGGCACGATGCTGGGGGCGGCCGGGTAGGCGTTGCTGGGGAGCAGTACTGCTTTCGCGGCCACTTCGGCCACCTGTGGCGGCGCTACCCGCTGCGTCCCGCAGGCTGTGGCGCCTGCCTGTCAGGGGCTGGCGACGTCGTGCCAGGTGAGCCCGAAGCGGGCGAGGTATTTGCGGAGGCGGTCGGCGTCGTTGGGGCTCGCCTTCGCCTGTCGCGATACGGCGAACAGTTCGCGGCCGGCGGCGGAAAGCGACCGCGTTCGCCGGCAGACGTCGACGATCGCGCCGAGTTGGAGCCGATCGAAGAGGTCGAGAGTGGCAAGTCGATCTCGGGGGAGCAGGGCTGCGAGGGGATCGTCGGCCGCCCCGCCGGCCCCATTCCCTCCCCACGCTGCCCGCAGCCGGCCGATCTCCTCGTCGACATCGGCCGGCCCGATTCGGCCCGAGGGGGCGAGCGTCGCCATCCGCTCGACGGCGGCCGAGAGGTCGCGGAAGTTGCCGAGCCAGGGGGCATCGGGGCCCTCTGCGAAGGCTAAAAAGCGTTCCCGGGCCTCACGATTGACTGTCACCCGCCGCCCGCTCCGCGCGGCGACTCGCTCGAGCTCGTAGTCGAGATTCGGCGCGATGTCCTCGCGGCGACTGGCAAGGCCGGGAAGACTGAACGTCCACAGATCGATTCGGGCGAGGAGATCGGCACGGAACCGGCCGGCGCCAACGGCCGCGGGGAGATCGGCGTTCGTGCCCGCCAAGAGCTGGAAGTCGCTTGCCACTTCAGTGTCGGAGCCCACCGGAAGGAAACGCCGCTCCTCGATCGCCCGGAGGAGCATCGCCTGTTCATCGAGCCCGAGTTCGCCGATTTCGTCGAGGAACAGCACGCCCCGGTCGGCTGCGCGGAGGAGGCCGGCCCGGGCAGCCGCGGCGCCGGTGAACGCGCCGCGGGCATGGCCGAAGAGCGCCGACATCGCCTGATCGCCGCGGAGGGTCGCACAGTTCACCTCGACGAAATCTCCCCGCACCTGTTCGCGGCGGCGCTTGAGCTCGTAGATCCGCCGCGCCAGGTGCGACTTCCCGGCGCCGGTAGGGCCGGTGAGGAGGATCGGCAAGGGGCTCGCCACGGCGACCCGTTCGATGCGGCCGATGAGGGCATTAAAGGCGGGGCTGCGGGTGTCGATTCCCGATTTCAGGAACGACAAATCCTCACGCTGTTCGAGAGCGAAGCGGGCGGCGATCGAATCGTAACGGGAGAGATCGAGATCGATCGTCCGCCACAGCCCCGCGCCCGCTCGACCGCGGCGGGGAGGGGAGCACTGGAGGATACGCCCGGGGAGATGCCCGGATTCGGCGAGGAGAAACAGGCAGATCTGCTGGACGTGCGTGCCGGTGGTGATGTGGATGAGGTAGTCCTCGTCGTCGGTCCGAAACTCGAGCGATCGGGCGAAGCCATGGAGCGACGCAAACACCTCCTCGAAGTCCCAGGGATCGGCGACGCCGATCTCATGGCACGTGACGACCGTTTCCGGGGAGACCGTGCCGATGTCCCCGGTCACCACGGCGGCGAGCTCACGCTCCGACGGCAGGTGGACGAGCTCGAGCCGGTCGACGACGAGATCCTCGTGCTGGCACAAGCTGACCGTCGGCCGCCACCGCGTCCAACGCTCTTCCGTCTGCCCGGCGTCGAGCCGGAGGCCGAGGATGCCGACGACAACGGTGGGGCGGTGAGAAGGCATAGGCATAAAGATAAACAACGATTCTAAAAGATCGAAGGGATGGTGGTGGGGAACCGCTCAAGGCGAGGCCTCCTTGGCGTAAGTCATTGTGCATCATTGGCTTGCCGATTTTCGCGAAAGGCATCGGGCCGAGGCACGGCACGTGCAACGAGTGTTCTCCGCCAGTCGCCCGTCGTTGGCGATCGACCCGGTCGGCAGCCAGTTCGATGCCTGGCGGCGGAGAATGCCCCGGTCAGTCCCCTCCTTTCGGAAGCCAGTCCCATGCACGAGATCATTTCCACAGGCGTTGCCACCGGAATCCTCCCCACAGGCGCCGCGACGAAGCCGATCACCGTGATCGGCACGCCGGCGATCCGCGCGTCGTTCGACGCCATCTGCCTCCAGCAGTCGGTCAATTCCCGCCTGGCCCCCGGCGTCACTGACCTTGTCCTCAACCCCGACGGCCACTGCGGCTACGGGGCCCCGGTCGGCTGCGTCCTCGTCTCGCCGACGCACGTCTATCCCGGGCCTGTCGGGGTCGACATCAAGTGCTCGATGAGCCTGCTCCAGTTCGATCTTCCGGCGGAGGCGATCGCCGACAAGGCCGTCCGCCGGGCCCTGATCACGGCTGTCTGTGACCGGATCCCCACCGGCGCCGGCCGCGGGCAGCGGCATGTGAAGAAGGGGCGTGTGGTGTCGACCGACAGCGGGCGGCGACTCCTCGTCGAAGGGGCCTCCGAGGAAGTCTGCACCGACCTCGGCATCCCGCCGGAGTGGGCGTCGCGGTGCGAGGATGCCCGCCACGATGGCCACGATGGCACGAGTGGCGCCCTCGGAGCCCGCCTCGAGCGTCATCTCGATCGGGGAAGTATCAACAACTTCCATGCGAAGATCGCCCAACTCGGCTCCTACGGCGGCGGCAATCACTTCGGCGAGTGTGAGGTGGTGCACGTGGCCGATGACGACCGCGCCCGGCACGCGGCCGATGTCTTCGGGCTCCGGGACCGTAAGGTGGCGTTCCTCTCCCACTGCGGATCGCGTGGACTGGGGCATGCGCTTGCCACGGGGCAGTTTCGCGATCTCCAGGATCGCTTCGCGCGCTGGGACATCCCGCTTCCCGGGGGCGACAAGGAACTCGTCTACGCGCCGCTGGGAACGCCCGAGGCCGACGCCTATCTCGACGACATGGCCCTCGGCGCCAACTTCGCCACGCTCAATCACCTCCTCATCAATGCCCTCGTCCTCGAGGCCTTCCGTGAGGTGATTCCCGGCATCGAGGGGCAGTTGGTGTATTTCATCAGCCACAACATCGCCCGCCGCGAGGTTGTCGCCGGCCA
>CANGGC010000361.1 GCA_947453125.1 Planctomycetaceae bacterium
CCGGATCGATCTCTATTTTCCAAATGGGGCACTCCTTCCGGGAGCCGAGCCCGAAGACTCCGAGTCGCCCCCCCGGCATGCCCTCTACCGGAATCTCGGCGCGGGGGTGTTTCGCGACGTGAGCCTCGCCGCCGGCATCGATTGCCGCGACTACGGCCTCGGGGTCGTCGCTGGGGATGTCGACGAGGACGGCTTTGCCGATCTCTTCCTCACCACGTTCGGAGCCAAGCGGCTCTTCCGCAACCTCGGCGACGGCACGTTCGTCGATGCCACGGAAAGCGCCGGCGTGGCCGATGGGGAGAAGGTCGGCGCAGGGGCCACCTTCCTCGATGCCGACGGCGACGGCGACCTCGATCTCTACGCCGCCAACTACGTCCACTTCACGCTCGAGAACCACCGCCCCCGGTCGTTCAAGGGCTTTCCCGCCTACGCCGGCCCCCGCGACTATCCCCCCTGGCCCGACAGCTTCTTCCGCAATTCAGGCGATGGCCGCTTCGTCGATGCGAGCGTCGACGTGGGGATCGCCGCGGTGGCTGGCCCAGGGATGGGGGTCGTCTGCCTCGATCACGACGACGATGGCGATACCGACATCTACGTCGGTAACGACGCCCTCGAAGGAAACTTCCTCTTCGAGAATGATGGCCGAGGCAACTTCCGCGAGACCGCGCTGGCGGCCGGCGTGGCGGTAAACCGATTCGGCGCCGAGATCGGCAGCATGGGGACCGAGGCGGGCGATGCCGACGGCGACGGGAGGATCGACCTGTTCGTCACCGACTTCCAGCCCGATCTCCCCGTCCTCTTCCGCAACCTCGGGCGGGGGCTGTTCGAGGACACCACCGCCGCCACCGCCGCCGGCAGCGGGGCGTGGCAATTCGTCACCTGGGGGACGGCGATGGCCGACTTCGACAACGACGGCCGGCGTGACCTGTTCCTCGCCTGCGGCCACCTCAACGACAACGTCGAGGCCTTCGACGACACCACCGCCTACCGCAACCACAACCTCCTCCTCCGCAACGTCGGCGGGAGATTCGTCGACGTCTCGGCCGCCGCCGGCCTCCACGACATCCCGCGCCACGCGGCCCGCGGCGTCGCCTGCGATGACCTCGACGACGACGGCGACCTCGATCTGGTGATCCTCAACTCGCGCGAGGCCCCCACGCTCCTGCGGAATCTCGACCGCGAACGCGGCGGCGCGAACCACTGGTGCCAGGTGCGCTTGCGCGGCCGGCAGGGGAACCGTGACGGGGTGGGGGCGAAGGTCGTGCTCCACGCCGGTGACGAGACGTTTGTCGACGAGGTCCACGCCGGCCGCGGCTACCAGGGGCATTTCGGCACCCGGCTCCACTTCGGCGTCGGCGCCCATCCGGCCATCGACCGAATCGAGATCCGCTGGATCGGCGGCGGCACCGAAACCTTCACCGACGTTCCGATCGACCGGCTCACGGAACTCATCGAAGGGAGCGGCCGCGCCGTCGCCGCGCCGGGCTCGTCGCCGGAACCTTGAGCCCCGCACGGCTCGAGAACCGCGGCTTGAAACCGGCGGCTCGATTTCGCGAGTGCCGTCAGCGGGCCGCCGGCGCCGTCTCGGTCGCCGACGCGGTCCGCACCGGCTGGGCCTGCTGCCTGAGGCGATCGATGGCCGCCACGAGTTGCTGGTACTTCGTCTCGTTGAGCTCACCCGAGATCACCCCCTGGGGACGGCCGAAGGTGTCGATGATGAGGATGTTGGGGACGTCGGGGGCCATCCCGAAGGTCTTGGGCATCGTCCCCTTGAAGTCGAGCCACACCGGCACGTGCGGCGACTCCTTGCGGATCTGCGAGCGGACCACCGGATAAACCGCCTTGGGAATCTCGGGGAGGCAGGCGACGGCGACGGAGTGGACATTGGGGACCCGCGCCCCGGCCGGCCAGCCGGCGATTCCCGTCACCGGCTGACGGACCCAATCCGGCCCCTCGACCTTGGCGGCATTGGGATGGAATTGGACATGGAGACGCTGGCCGATCTCGTGGGCCGCCTCGGCCCCGTTGCGGTCGGCATAGAGGAGAACGATCACGTCCCCGCGCAGGGCGGCGGTGTCGTGGGACTGACGATTTTGATCCTCCATGACGAGGGTCACCGCCGGCGCTGCGGGAGCCGCCGCCTGAGGCATGGCGCGGGCCGGCCCGGCCGTCACCGGAGCCGGGGCCGTGGGAGCCCTCGGCGCGGGGGACTGGGCCTCGAGCCGCGGCGTTCCCAGAAACACCAGCCCGAGCAGGCAGGGGAGAGCGACAGGGAGGCGCGGCAGCAGCATGGGGCACCGGAAGGGGGATTGGGGGCGGGGGGAGTGGGGGGATAGCAGGCTGGCGCGAGGAGGCACAAGATCGTTTCCCGGAGGTGAAGATCAGGCCGCGGCCCGCCCCGCGGAGCGGTCGTCCCCCGCACCGAAGTCCACCGCGATGACCTCATCGACGCCCTCATCCTCCCCTGCCCCGTCCGCGGAGCCGTCGGCGGCCGGCGGTTCACGGTGGAGAAGGCGGAGCACGGCGGGGAGGAAGACCAGCGACGTCACCGTGCAGGTCGTGACGCCGAGCGTGAGGAGCCGACCGAGGCTCTCGAGGCCGCGGTGGCTGGCCACCATCAGGGCACCGAATCCGAGGATCGTCGTCAGGGCGTCGACGAGGACGGAGTTGGCCGTCGACGGACTGATCCGGTAAGGGCCGGGGCGTTCCAGCGAGTCATGGACGATGTGGACGCCGTAGTCGACGGCGATCCCGAGCACGAGCGGAATGCCGATGAGGTTGGCGGGATTGAGGTCGATCCCCAGCAGGCCCATGAGGCCGAACGTCTGCCCCATTCCCATCGCCAGCGGGAGCGCGGCGAGAAGGGCATGGCGGAACGAGCGGAAGTCGAACCACAACACCACGAGGATCACCAGGAGCGCCGAGATGGCCGCCTGCTCGTAGCTCCGTTTCATCTCCAGCGACGCCTCGTAGGCCTGGAGCGGGTTGCCGGTGGCCCGCGGATCGACACCGCGGACATCGGTCACAAAGCGTTCGAGCGACTCGAAGTTCCAGATGTCGCCGCGGCCGTAGATCTTGAGGAGGTGCTTGCCGCTCGATCCCACGAACCGCTCGACGAGGCTCGGGGGAAGATCCTCGAGCGCCGGGGGGTCGGGATCGGAGACCGCGGCGAGGGCATGGAGCCGGCCGACGAGATCGCCGGCCGAGCGTTGCTGGAAGGTGGCGAGGGCTTGGTAGCAGTCGGCTGGCCCCATCTGCCGCAGAGAATCGCGGACCCGCTCGAGATGCCAGGCCGTCCGCAGCGCCCCCGGCCGCTTCGAGGCTTCCGTCTGGGCCCAGGCGAGCGTCTCCCCGAGGGCATCGAGCCGATCAATGGGGATCTCCGGCGGCTGCTCCGGGAGCGTCGCCAACCGGGTCCGGATCCGCTCGATGATCGGACGCTTCCGCTCCTCGTCGGTCGGCACGAGCGAAGCAATCTCGTCGACCCGCTCGACCGTCGGGAGAAGGAGGAGCTGTTTCTTCCGTTCGAGGAGTTCCTCGCGGGTATCGGCCATCGAAAGGGCATACCAGACGCTCTGGTCGCATTCGGCGAGGAGCTTCTTCTCCACCTCCACGCTCTCCAGCCCCTCCGGCTGCATGTTGAGGAGGTTGTGGTCGTAGCGGAGATCGTGGAGCCCCGAGACGATCGCCAGCGTCGCTGCTATGCCGGCCAGGGAGACGAAGCGGGGATGGCGCACGACCGGCTCGAGCCAAGTGTGCACCGGCACGGGCTCGGGGATGTGACGGCCGAGTGGGCCGCGATCGACCAGCGCGATCACCGCGGGGAGGACGAGGAGCTCGGCCGCCGCACAGAGCATGATGCCGCCACCGGCAATCAGCCCCAACTCGGCAACGCCGACGAAGCTCGTCAGCGCCGCACAGAAGAACGCCACCGCCGTCGTGATCGCGCCAGTGAGGATCCCCGGCCCGACCGCACCGCTCGTCTCCAGCAGCGCCTCCGCACACTCGATCCCGCGGCGACGGGCCTCGAGGTAGCGCCCCACGTAGTAGGTGCCGTAATCGATGCCGACGCCGATCATCGTCACGGTGAAGGTGACACTGAGGATGTTGAGGTGGCCGACGGTGGCCGTGGCCCAGGCGAAGGCCCACGCCATCCCGATGACGAGCACGCCGTTGGCCATCATCGCGTGCCGCACGCCACCGAAGCCGGCG
>CANGGC010000362.1 GCA_947453125.1 Planctomycetaceae bacterium
CCAGACGCTTGCGAAGTCATCGGTCCATAGTTCACACCCCGATCCCTTCCCGCAAGGGTCGGAGACTTCGGCGATCCCCTCCCGTTCGAGGACGGAGCGATCGCGCGCAAGGAGCATCCAGGTCGAGCTGTAGATCCACCACTCATCCCCCCCGGAGTCGCTCACCGAGACGACCTCGAGCTGGAAATGATCGGCGAGGCGTTCCACGACCGGGGCGAGGTCGAGATAGCGGTTGGAGATGTGGATGGCGAGGATCCCGTCCGGCGCCAGATGCCCGAGATAGATCTCGAAGGCCTCGCGGGTGAGGAGATGGACCGGGATCGCGTCGCTCGAGAAGGCATCGAGGGCGAGGAGATCGAAGGCCTGCGGGGTGCCAGCCGTAAGCTCACGCTCCATCGAGAGCCGCGCGTCCCCCATCAACACCTCCACCGTCGCCGGGGATTCGTCGAGATAGCTGAAGCGATCCCTGGCGAGGTCGCGGATGGCCGGATTGATCTCGTAGATGCGGAGCGAATCCCCTTCCCGGGCGTACGTCGCGAGCGTCCCCACACCGAGCCCCACCAGGCCGATGGAGTGTGGCTCGAGCCACCCGTCCCCCGCGCCAAGGCTCCCTACGGCCCGCCCCACCCCGCTGGTCGTGGCGTAGTAGGTCGTCGGGATCCGGGTCCGCGCCGGGTCGATGAGTTGGAGGCCGTGGGTCGTCGCCCCGTGGACGAGGAGCCGGTGTCGTTCGCGGGATTCCGTCACGGGGGGCTCGATCACCTCGAGCGTGCCGTAGAAGTTGCGGCTGCGGACGATCGCGCGATCGGCCGGATCTTGGACGAGGAGCAGGAAGGCCGTGCCAGCCGCCCCGGCAAGGAGCATGAGGAATCCTCCCGCCGCCGGTCGCCACGGTGGCGAAAGGGATCGCCGCCACGGATCGCAGAGGCAGGCCACGAAGAGAATCGCGAAGCCTGCCACCCACGGCGCCGCGGTGGGGAGGAACCGGGCCGCCTCGGCCGCGACCGAGCCGCCGTGGTTGCAGAGGCTCCGGAACACGGGCACGGCCGCCACTCCGACGAGCGTTCCCAGGGCCGCCGCCAGCGGGATCGCCCGACTGTGGTGTCGGAACGACAGGGCCCCGAGCGCCACCAGGAGCATCCACAGCCCCGTGGGGAGCTCATAGTCGTCGTTGAACAGGCTCGGCGCCACCACCGCCACGGCCAACCCACCAAGAGCCCCCCCGGCGGCGATGGCGAGAAAATATCCGGTCAGATGGCGCGGCGGGGGCCTGAGCCGGTAGAGCTCGCCGTGGCAGACCATGCAGGCCGCAAACAGCGTGCCCAGATGCCCGATCAACTGGAGCTTGAGCGGGGCGGAGTTGCCCGCTTCGAGGAGCTGCCAGGTGACGACGACGCCGAGGGCGGAAAGCGCCGTGAACGGCCCCCGGGTATACCAGGCGGCATGATCGAAGGAGACGATGAACGTCACCAGGTAGATCCCCAGCGGTAACACCCACAGCAAGGGCATCGCCGCCACGTCCTGGCAGAGCCTCGTCGTCGTCGACACGAGCAACACCGACGCGATCGCCGGAAGCACCACCCAGAGGATGACGTCGCCGGCTTCCGCGCCTGTTTCCTCGCTGCCGTCGCCACTTTCTTTTCCACCGGCCGAACGCCCATCGGCCCTCCAGACGCGCACGGCGCAGGCCACGCAGGCGGTGGCGAAACAGGCCAATCCGATCGACCAGGCTCCCGCCTGGGCTGCCCGCGTCAGCCGCGGCTCGACCACCGCCGGATAGGCAAGCAAGGCGAGGAGCGATCCCGCATTGGAGAGGGCATAGAGCCGGTAGGGCGAGAGGCCGGGGTGGACGAGGCTGAACCACCGCTGGAGGAGCGGGCCGGTGGCCGAGAGGACGATGAACGGCAGCCCGATCGTGGCCGTGAGGAGGAGGAGGATCGAGCGGACCGGATCATCACCGGCGTTCGGGCGCCACTGGTCTCCCGGCGAGATCGGCAGAAAGCAGAGCGCCAGCGCGAGACCGACGACATGGACCATCACCTGCCGGCGCGGCGACAGCCACGTGGTGAGCCCGTGGGCGTAGGCATAGCCCGCCAACAACACCCCCTGGAAGAAGAGGAGACAGGTGGTCCAGACACCGGGCCCGCCGCCGTACCAGGGGAGGATGTATTTGCCGACCAGCGGCTGACCGAGGAAGAGGAGAAAGGCCCCGGTGAAAATCGCCAGCGCGAACGGCAGCATGAACAGCCCTTGAAGGAAGACAACCTCGCGATGGCAGCCCTCCCGAAGGACGCCTACCTCACGGCCACGCCCTGCTGGACATCCCGGAGGTAACGCTGCCGCATGCTCGCCAGGAGAAGGCCGAGGTAGGCATTGGCGCCGAGCGAGAGGAAGAGAGTCAGGAGGCTGCCGATGAGGAGCGGCCAGGGGCGAGCGGTGACCGCCGCGGCAGCCTCCCCTCCGGCGGCAATCCCGCCGAGCCGCGACGCGGCGAGGGGGAGCGACGTGGCCTGCGTGGTCCGCGGACGCTTTGCCGCTTCGGAGACGAGGCGGTCGACGCCGGCCGGCCAGGTGTCGGAAACGAAGATCTTCACCCTGCGGACATCGCGAGCATCGGCAGGGAGGTCGCTGGTCAGCGGGCCGGCGACGTTGCCGTTGCGGATCAGATCCGGTTCCACGCGGACGAGATAATCCCCGCCCCCCCCCGGGTCGGGCACGTAAGCGGCTTCGATCCCCATGGCGAGCAGGCCGGCGAGGAGGACAAGGGTTTCCAGCAGCATTCGAATTCGTCTCCGGTGAACAGGCTCTGCGTCAGGAGGATTTCAACCTCTCGACGGCGGTTTGTGCAACTGCCGCGGAATCGCCCTGTCCGGCAGCGGAATCCCGAGCCGGATTCCCGACGTCGAGGCTGTCGAGTTCGGTCTGCAGCATCGTCAGGGCCGCCTGGAGGAAGGCCACGGCGATCGGACCGACGAAAATCCCGATCGGACCGAGGGCCCCGACACCGCCGAGGACGCTGAGGAGGGCCAGGAGCGGATGGAGCTTCGACTGTCCATGGAGAACGATCGGCTTGATGATGTTGTCGACGGTGGAGACCACCCCCATGCCCCACACCGCCAGACCGGCGGCGACGAAGGTGTTCTTGGCGAAGAACAACAGGTAGAGGCTAGCGGAGCCCCACACGGCGGCAGCGCCGACGAAGGGCACCAGGGCCCCGAAGAAGGTGAGGAGCGTGAGAAGGAAGACGTTCCCGAGCCCTGCCACCCAGAAGCCGAATCCTGCCAGCACCGCCTGGACGATCGCCGCCAGGAGGGTCGAACTGACCACCGCCCGGCTCACCTCCTCAAACTCCTGGAGGAGCTGCCACTGGTAGCGGGGATCGAGGGGTATCAAGCGCGTGACCGCGGCGAGCATCCGCCGGCCATCGGCGAGAAAATAGAAGAGCGCTACCGTCATAACGACCAAACCGATGATCCCCTTGGCGATCACGACCGGGGTCCGCGCCGCCACCGGCCCGATCCATTCCTCGGCGATCCGCCGCAGTTCGCCGTTGACCGAATCGGCCGTGAGATGCATCCCGGTGGTGTCGTTGATCCGCTCGACGAGCTCGCTGAGCACGGCCGGCTCGAGTTTCAATCCGTTCTCCGCCCGGAGCATCCGCACCGCATCCCCCCCGGCACGGGCGCAGAGGAGAAACAGCGGCACGAGGACGATGAGGAGCACGAACAGCGTCGTGAGGAGGGCGGGAATCCACTCCGGCCCCTTGCCTGGAGCGATGATCCGATCGCGCAGCCAGCGATGGAGCGGGCCGAAGATCACGACGAGCATCGCCGCGAGGAGCAACGGCAGCATGAAGCTCGACATCACCCTCAGGGAAAGGAGGCCGAAGATGGCAACGAGCGCGAGGATGACACCGAACGAGACGATTCGCGCCACCCGTTTCGGCGGGGTGTCGGACGGGATCAGGCTGTCGAGGAGCATTCCAGGCCGCGGCGGGGGCCACGGTTCCGTGGGGAGATGCGGGCGCGAACCAGCGATTGTACCGCTCCCTTGGAAAAAGGGATCCACGGTCCCCCGTCGGCAGCTGACGGCGTTCCGGCATGGCGGATAGGACCCGCGCGGGGTATTCTTGCCCCCTCTCGGCGGCTCGCCCGGCCCCATCAGGCCGCTGTCGCCAGCGCGCCCCATGCGTCCCGTCACTCCCTCC
>CANGGC010000363.1 GCA_947453125.1 Planctomycetaceae bacterium
ACCGCTGGCCGGAGGCAGTGGCGTTCTGGCGGGGGGTGGGGTTTCGAACGGCGTGAGTTGTACGGCAGTCACTGAGGAGCCGATTCATGGCACGACCGGCACGGCGGGAGTTCTTGAGGTCATTTGGAGCGGTACCAATCACTGCCGTATGGACTTTGGAGATGCTCCAGAGCGCTGCTTCGCCACCAACGCCCCCCCTCCGCCTCGGCCAGATCGGCGTCGGCCACGGGCATGCCAACAAGCTCGCCGTCTACCGCGACTCTCCCGACTGGGAGGTCGTCGGCATCTGCGAGCCCGATGCCGGCTTGAGAGCTGCCGCTGAAAAACAAAAGCCGTACCAGGGGCTCCCCTGGATGTCGCGCGACGAGCTCCTCGCTGTCGACGGCCTCGATGCGGTGCTGGTTGAGACGAAGCCCGATACGTCGCTCGACCACGCCGCCGCTGCCATCGCCGCGGGCAGGCATGTCCATCTCGACAAGCCCGCTGGCACGTCGCTGCCGGTCTATCGCAGGATCCTCGACGAGGCCAACACGAAGGGGCTCGTCGTTCAGATGGGCTACATGCTTCGCTTCAATCCGGCGGTCATGCTGCTGCGGGAGTTTCTCGCTGAAGGGTGGCTCGGCGACGTGTTCGAAGTCAGCGCCGTGATGAGCAAGGTGGTCGAGCCTGCCGCCCGGAAGGAGTTTGCCCGCTTTCCTGGCGGAATGATGTTCGAACTCGGCTGCCACGTCATCGATCTCGTCGTCGCCGTTCTCGGGAAGCCCGACCGCGTCGAGAGCGTGCTGCGACACAGCCTCGAAAGCGCCGACGACACCCTCGCCGACAACACCCTCGCCATCCTCCACTACCCCCGGGCCATGGTCACCGTCCGCGCAAGAGCCCTTGAAGTGGAGGGCTTTTCCAGGCGGCACCTCACCGTCTGCGGCACGCAAGGCACCTTCCACATCCAGCCCCTCGATGACCCGTCTGTTCGGATCACGCTCGATCGCCCCCGAGGGATGTTCCCCAAGGGAATCACCGAGGTGCCGTTCCCCGGATTCACCCGCTACATCGCCGACGCGGCCGAGATGGCGGCGATGATCCGCGGCGAGACGGCTTCTCCGTTCACCCCCGACCACGATCTCGCCGTCCAGGAGACGGTGTTACGCGCGGGCGGGATGCCGATTGACGGGTGAGCATTATGTCGCGGCTTCTCCGGGGCTGGTGATATCCGGTGTTCGGGCTCAAACGTGGCTGCGGGGTCGCCTGTGCCCTGTTGCCACGCCTGCGGTAGCATGGTGTCGGGCCGGCGGGTTTTCGATTCCCTGGCCGGGATTTTTCCTGCGGGAAGAGGGGGGATTTCATGAAGTCGACGATTGGTGACGGACGTTTCGCGGGGAGGATTCTCGCGGCACTCGTGGCGATTGTGGCTGTCATGGTGACGACGGGGCTTGCCCCGAGCGCCTGTGCTGACGACACCGAGGCGCCGAGTCGACGCGAGGCCAAGCCGGGCCGTCCCCGGATGGAGCCGATGCCGCCGAAAGCGGAGACTCCACCGCGCCGCCCCTTCGACGAAGCCGACGATGGGGATGAGCCACGCGGCGCCGCCGACCGTCGGCCGGCCGACCGGGCCCGCCCGGCTGCAAGTCCGCGGCGGCTCGGCACGACGTTCGCGCCGGTTCCCGATGCCGTCCGCGAGCAACTCGACCTTCCCGATGGGGTCGGCCTGCTTGTCGACTCCGTCGAGCCAGGAAGCCCCGCCGCCGCGGCCGGCCTGAAACGCTTTGACATCCTCACCCGCTTGAACGACCAGATCGTCTGCAACGCCGATCAGCTCGCCACGCTCCTCAAGCTCCGCAAGCCGGGCCCCGTGCCGATGACGATCCTCCGCGGCGGGCGGGAGCGGAAGATCCAAGTGACTCTCCCGCAGGTCGATCCGGCCGATGACGAGATGCCCCTCGCCGAAGCCCCCGGGCCGGCTCCCGGATTCGCGCCCGGCCAGGCGCCAGGTTTTGCCCCGGGATTCGCGCCGGGCGCTGGAAACCTGCCCGGTGATCTCCAGAAGCAGATGGAGGATCTGGCCCGGCAACTGCAAAAGCAGCCGTTTGGGGCAGGGGGGGGAACAGGCCGGTCGCGGACGACGCGGATGTCGGTCTCGCCGCAGGGGAACGAGCGGATCGACACCGAGTCAGACGGTACGACGACGATTGAAATCCGCCAGTCGGCTGGAAAGTCGACTGTCGAAATCCGAGGCGGCGACGGCGCGAGGGTTCACGCCGGCAAGCTCGACACCGAGGCCGACCGGCGCCGTGTGCCGGAGGAGTATCGGGGGCGCGTCGAGCGGCTCTTGGAGGAAATCGGCGGCGCCCGCCGATAGCCGACGGATTCACGAGCACACCGGAGAATCTTGATGACCACGCCAGTCTCCCGCCGCCGCTTCGTCGGCGGATCGGCCCTCCTTTCCGCCGGACTACTTGCGGGCCGATCGCCGGCTGCCGACACCTCGCGGGCCGCCGCCGACCCGACGTACACGATCCGCAACCACGGCATCCGCCACACCGTGATGGGATGGTGCTTCAACCCGATGGACACCCTCGAGCTCGCCCGCCACGCCAAGGCGATCGGCCTTGTAGGAATCGAGGGAATCGACCGGAAGTATTACGCCGACGTCAAGAAGCTCGGGCTCGAGATCTCGCTCGTCGGGAGCCATGGCTTTGCCGAGGGGCCGTGCGATCCGCGCTTCTTCGACCAGTCGGTCGCCAAGCTCGCCGAGGGGATCGAGGTCGCCAAGGAGGTTGGCTCGAAGAAGGTGATCACGTTCACCGGAATGCGCTTCGACGGGATGGATGAGGAGAAAGCGGCCAACGACTGCATCGCCGCCTGGAAGAAGGTTTTGCCGCAGGCGGAGGCCGCCGGCATCACGCTCTGCCTCGAGCATCTCAACTCCCGTGATTCATCCCATCCGATGAAGGGGCATCCCGGCTACTTCGGCGACGACGTCGACTTCTGCGTCGATCTCGTCAAGAAGGTCGGCTCCCCCAGCCTGAAGCTCCTCTTCGACGTCTACCACGTCTCGATCATGAATGGCGACATCATCCGCCGGCTCCGTCAGCACGCCGATTCGATCGGCCATGTCCACACGGCCGGAAACCCCGGCCGGGGCGAGCTCGACGACACGCAGGAGATCGACTATCCGGCGGTAATGCGGGCCCTCACCGCCATCGGTTACCACGACTTCGTCGCGCATGAGTTCCTCCCCACCTGGGATGACCCGATCCTGGCCCTCCGTCACGCGGCGATGGTCTGCGACGTGTGAAGAGCCCGCCGGCGTCTGGCTTGGAGCGGTATGGCAGAGACGTTCAAAACTTGGAGGAAGCGATGCGTCGTCGTCGAGGTTTCGGAGTGCCGGTGGTTGCGGGCGTGACAGCTTCTGCGTTTGTATGCGTGATTGCTTCTGTGATTGCGTCGGCCACGGCCTGTGGCGCGCCGCCTGAGGTCGTCGATCCGCGCTATGTCCTCGAGCCGTTCGCCGCCGATCCCGACATCGTCACGCCGACCGGCTGCACGCATGATGCACAAGGGCGGCTTCTCGTCATCGAGTCGCACACCCACCATCGCCCCGAGGGCTACGTCGGCCCGGCCCACGACCGGATCCGGCTCGTCGAGGACACCGACGGCGACGGCCGGGCCGACCGCTTCCGGACGTTCTTCGAAGGGACGAAGGCGACGATGGGGCTCCGCCGCGGCCCAGCAGGTGCCGAAGCGTGGATCTACGTCGCCACCCGTTCGGCGGTCTTCCGGATCCGGGACACCGACGGCGATGACGTCGCCGATGACGTTGAGGATCTCCTCACGCTCGACACCACCGGCGACTATCCCCACAACGGCCTCGGCAGCATGGCCTTCGACGCCGCCGGCCGGCTCGTCATCGGCCTCGGCGAGAACCTCGGCGTCCCCTACAAGCTCGCCGCCGTCGACGGCTCGAGCTGGTCGGGGGAAGGGGAGGGAGGAGCCGTTTTTCGCTGCTCGGCCGAAGGGACAGATCTGGAACGGATCGCCACCGGATTCTGGAATCCCTTCGGACTCGGCATCGATCCCCACGGCCGCCTGTTCACCGTCGACAACGATCCCGACGGCCGGCCGCCTTGCCGGCTGATCGATGTCGTGCCCACCGGCGACTATGGCTATGCGTTTCGGTATGGCCGCAGCGGGAAGCACCCACTCCAA
>CANGGC010000364.1 GCA_947453125.1 Planctomycetaceae bacterium
CGGGTGACGGTCTGGAGCGGGGCCCCTGCCCCTGCGACCTCCGCCCCACCCTCCGGGACCACCGTCGCGGCCATGGCAACGGCCACCGCGAGGAGCGCGGCTGCCAGGCCGCAGGCGCCAACCCCCGCACCGATCCGGTGGGCGAGCCACAGCACCGTCCCCACCCAGGCGACGACCGCCGCCGCCGCCGGCAGGATCCACAGCGCCCCCGGCACGGCGCCGTGGGCGAGGAGGGCGGCAAACGTCCCCAGCCCCATGACGACGAGGAGATTGACCCGGAAAAAGCCCGGCGGCACGAGGGCGGAGGGAGTGAGGACGAGACCGAGCGCCATCCCGAAGCCAAAGCGGCAGAGAAAATCGACCAGCATCGTCATGGAGCGGGCCTGGCGATCAGGAGGAGCGGCGACCGTAGATCAGCGACAGCACCTCGGCCCGGCTGGAGACGTTGGAGCGGAACAGCCCCTTCATCGCCGACGTGACACATTCGCTCCCCGGCTTGCGGATGCCGCGGATCGTCATGCAGGTGTGGACCGCCTCGACGACGACCGCCACCCCCTTCGCCCCCAGCTCCTCGACGAGCAGATCGGCGACGGTCTCGGTGAGCCGCTCCTGAACCTGCGGCCGCCGCGACACCACCTCGACGATCCGCCCCAGCTTGCTCAAGCCGAGGACACGGCCATCGGGGATGTAGCCGATGTGGGCCTTCCCCATGAACGGGAGGAGATGGTGCTCACAGACACTGTGGAACGCGATGTCGCGGACGAGCACCACCTCGTCGTACTTCTCCGTGAACGCCGTCTGGAGGTGGACGCGTGGGTCCTGGTGGAGCCCCGAGAACAGCTCGGCATACATCCGCGCGACGCGGGCCGGGGTGTCGAGGAGCCCTTCGCGGTCGGGGTTCTCACCGACGGCGAGGAGGATCTCGCGCACGGCCCGTTCGATCCGGGCATGGTCGACAGGCCCTCCGCGGCCGGCGCGGAATCGAGCCAGTTCGGGGTCGTCGGAACCGCAGGAGGGAACATCGCCGGGGGGGGTCGTGGTCATAGGAGAAGTGTACCACTCCCTTCCGGGGCTGCGGCCGTGGCCCCGCGGAGCCGGCGATTCTCAGGCCCGTGGGGTCAATTGCGGCTGAATGGCGGTGGAAACGGGCGCTGGCCGCGGGATGTCCTGGCGGCGAGGGCCTTGACGAGCATCCGGGTGCGGCGGAGGACGTCGGGCTCGGCGAGCATCCGCAGCTTCCAGTCCGCGTCGACATCGAGGGAGTAGGCGACGATGTCCGAAAGCATCCCCAGCGACACCTTCGCCCCGATGAGCTGGTCGAGCTGCTCCTGGGCATCGGGGACCTGCGGCAGCGTCCGGCGGAAGGCGGCGAGGAGGTCGGCCTGGAGGGTGACGGCCGCCTCGTCGGGGAGCGCAGGCTCGAGATCCTCGACGATCGTCCCCTCGAACACCCGGAACGGGCGCATCGGGGGAAGCTCCGCGCCGAGCTTCAGCCGGCGGACGCCGAGGAGGAGAACGTTGTAGGTGCCCTGTGGGGTGCGTTGGTGGGTGGCGACCCGGCAGAGGCAGCCAATCGGCGCCACCGTCGGCCGCGCCGGGGCATCCTCGTCGGGCCCCTCGTACGGCACGAGCGTTCCCATCGTGATCAGCCGATCGGTGGCCAGCGCCTCCTCGAGGAGCGCCCGGTAGCGCGGCTCGAAGATGTGGATCGCCTGCATGACGTGCGGAAACATCACCAGGTTGGGCAACGGGAAGACCCGCGCCAGCCCCTGGAACTGCTCCGGCTCGAAGGCGAGGGGTTCGTCGGACATCGGCGCTTCAGGTGGGAGACGGGTCGAGGTGGATTTCGGGGAGAAGCTCGGGATCAAGGGGAATGTCGGCCGTTGCCTCCGGGTTGGCCACCACGTCAGCCAGGCAGCGATCGAAGTCGCGGAGGAACGTCACCAGATCGAGGCCGAGGTAGCTGGGAAGATAGGGCTCGAGGTAGCCATGGACGCTGCCGTGGAGTTTGCGGGCGCCCCGGAGATTGCCGTTGCCGAAATGATAGAGTGCCACCGCGGCTTGAATGAGCCCCTGGTAGAACTTCCTCGCTTCCCCGCGATACTCGGTCCAGAGTTCCTCCCAGACCTCGTGGCTCTCGAAGTAGTCGCAGGCGTTGAAATGGCGGATCCCCTCGAGATAGAGCGGATCGTAGGGTGTTTCGGAAGCCATGAAAGGTTCACGCCGGCGGCTGGATCGGGGGGATGACGGGTGGGCAACGCGGACGGCGGCCGGGGACGACATGAATCCTAGCACTCCAGACCCCCAACGGGAGCGGGTCGATCCAGTTCCGACGCCCCCCCGGGCTCTGCAGAAGAGCCGGAAGGCCCGGGTCGAGCCAGCTACGACGCCGCCCCGGGCTCAACGGATGAGCCGGAAGGCCCGGGTAGGGCATGGCGAATCCGTGGCCGAGCGGCTCTCAGAGCTCTACCCCGCCTCCCGCTGTTCGCTCGACTTCCGCTCGCCGCTCGAGCTCCTTCTGGCGACCATCCTCTCGGCCCAGTGCACCGATCGCCGCGTCAATCAGGTGACGCCGGAGCTGTTCCGCCGCTGGCCGACCGCCGCGCGTTTGGCAGCCGCCCGGCAGGAGGACGTCGAGGAGGTGATCCGCAGCACCGGATTCTTCCGGGCGAAGGCGAAGAACCTCCTCGGCTGCTGTCAGGCGCTCGTCAAGCGGCATGGCGGTGAGGTCCCCGTCACGCTGGCGGAGCTTGTGAAGCTGCCTGGCGTCGGCCGGAAGACCGCCAACGTCGTCCTCGGCGTCGGGTTTGACCGCGCCGAGGGGATCGTCGTCGACACCCACGTCGGGCGGATCTGCCGGCGCCTCGACCTCACGCGCCGCACCGACGCGGTCGGCGCCGAGCGCGACCTCGTCGCGGTCGTCCCGCGCGGCCAGTGGATCGTCTTCAGCCATCAGCTCATCGATCACGGTCGCGCCGTCTGCCTCGCCCGTCGGCCCCGCTGCGCGGGCTGCGGACTGGCCGACCTCTGCCCGCAGCGCGGGGTGCCTGCCGCGGCCGGCCGCCACGTCGCCCGCCGCAGAACGCCGGCGGGGCATGGGAAGGAGCCCTCCGGAGGGGTACACTCCGGCGGTGTTCGGAGGCAGACCGGTCGGAAGCCGCGCGGGAACGTTCCATGATCCTCTCTGGCCACGAGATCCGCCGGCAACTCGGCCACAACATCCACATTGACCCGTTCGACGAGTCGAAGCTCAACCCCAACAGCTACAACCTCTCCCTCCACGACGAACTCCTCGTCTACGAAGAGGTGGTGCTCGACATGCGGAAGAGCAACCGCGTGGAGCGGGTGAAGATCCCCGAGGACGGTCTCGTCCTCACGCCCAACCAGCTCTATCTCGGCCGTACGATCGAACGGACCGAGACCCACAACCTCGTGCCGATGATCGAGGGGCGCAGCTCGATCGGCCGGCTCGGGCTCTTCGTCCATGTCACGGCCGGCTTCGGCGACGTCGGCTTCTGTGGCTACTGGACCCTCGAGATGTTCGCCGTGCAGCCGGTGAAGATCTATCCGGGCGTGCAGATCTGCCAGCTCTTCTTCCACCAGATCCACGGCGAGATCACCGAATACTCGAGCGATAAATACCAACACAACCGCGACATCCAGCCGAGCATGCTGTTCCGGGAACTGAGCCCTGAGGCCGACGGGGCCCAGCAGCTCCATCTCGAGTTCGGCGCGGACCGGGTCGGGGCGGCCGCAGCGACGCTGCCGCCGGCTCCAGCGGTGTCCCGTTCTCCCCAGAGGTAACCCCGATGCTCTCGAAGATCTTGGCCTGGTCGGCGCTCGCGCTCACGATCCTCTTCGCCGGCGTGTCGCTGGCAGGGGTGTTCGGCGGCAGTGCCCTCGGCGGCCTCGGGCCGACGCTGATCCTCGCCGGGGTCGCCCTCGCCGGGATCGCCGCCTTGCTGGCGGCAGTGGTCCTCGTCCTTGGGTCGTTCCAGTCCTGAGGCTGCCGGCCCGGGCTGACCTCGGGGGCCCGTTCGCGTATTCTTGCGGTTCGCGCGGCATGGCCCTTCATGCCCCCCTGTCCATCCATGAAAGGTTTCTGGCGTGCTTCGAAGTCACACCTGCGGTGAGTTGCGAGCGGACGATCTCGGACGGGAAGTGACGCTGTGCGGGTGGATCGACCGCGTCC
>CANGGC010000365.1 GCA_947453125.1 Planctomycetaceae bacterium
GTCGCCGTCGGGAGTTTCCTGCGGGCCATAAAGCCGGAGCTGCGAGAAGCCGGCGCCGGAGAGCACCGGGACGACAGCGCTAGCACCGACGCCGTGGAGCGGCGTGTAGAGGATCGACACGTCGCGGGGGCCGGGGGTTGCCTGGCGGAGGACGGCTGCCACGAACGCCGCATCGACCTCCTCTTCGACGAATCGCACCCGCCCGTCGGCGACCGCGGCAGCGAAGTCGGCCCGCTCGACGGTGTCGACCGACATCACCCGGTCGATGATGCCCCGGTCGTGGGGAGGGAGCACCTGCACGCCGCCGGCCCAGTAGACCTTGACCGCGTTATCGCTGGGAGGATTGTGGCTCGCCGTCACCATGATCCCGCAGGTGGCGCCGGTGTGGCGGACGGCAAACGAAAGCTCCGGCGTGCTCCGGAAGCCGCGCAGGAAGAAGATCCGGAAGCCGGCGGCAAGCAGCACTTCAGCGCAGAGCTTGGCGAAATGTTCCGAGCGGTGGCGGGTGTCGTAGGCGATGGCGCAGGTCGCGGTCGTGCCTGCGGGGAGGGCGCTGCGGACATAGTCGGCGAGCCCCTGGGCGCTCTCGCCGATCGTCCGGTCGTTGATGGCGTTGGAGCCGACCGGAAACATCTTGCCGCGGCGGCCTCCGGTGCCGAAGGGGATCACCGTCCAGTAGGCGTCGTCAAGATCCTTCCAGGCAGACTTCGTGGTGCCGGCCGCCGCGGCGCGGTCGACGAGTTCGCCGAGCGTGGTGGCGAACTCGGCGTAGCGGGGTTCGGTGAGCCAGACGCGGATCGTCTCGAGGGAGTGATCGGTGAGGGCGCCGGCGGCGTGCGCCGATTCAATCGCGGCGAGGCGGGCGGAGAGCATGGCTGGCGGGGGCTCCGGGGCGGATGGGGTCGAGGAATGATTGGGGGAGCGCGGGGCACCTTTTATACTGCTGGCCGACCTGGCTGGCATCGGCCGAATCATCCCCGGCTTTCCAAAGGTCGCCGTCCGGCGACCTTTCCTCCCGCCCACCATCCCGGAGTTTCCGTGACCGACACTCTCATCGTCAGCGTTTCCGGTCTCCGCGGGATCGTCGGTGGCTCGCTCACGCCGGGGGTGGCGGTCCGCTATGCCCGGGCCTTCGTCGATCACCTTCCGCCGGGGCCGATCGTCCTCGGGCGTGACGGCCGCGCCCACGGGGGAACGTTCGCCGAGGCGATCACGCTGGCGCTCCTCGCGGACGGACGCGACGTCATCGATTGTGGGATTGCGGCGACCCCGACGGTGGGAATCGTCGTCCGTGACGAGCGTGCCGCCGGCGGACTACAGATCTCCGCCAGCCACAATCCGGCCCCCTACAACGGACTCAAGCTGTTCTCGTCCGAGGGGCGGGTGCTTCCCGCCGCCGCCGGCCGGCCGATCCTCGAACGCTTCCATGCCGGCGACGCCCCCCGTGCCCCTGCTCCCTCTCCCGGCACGCGCCGCGAGGTCGACGGTACGGCGGCCCATGTCGACCTCGTCCTCGCCACGGTCGATGTCGATGCGATCCGCCAACGCCGCGTCAAAGTCTGGCTCGACTCCTGCCACGGTGCCGGCAGCCGCGTGGGCGTGCCGCTTCTTGAGGCACTGGGGTGCGAGGTTGTCGTGGAGGGGGGGACGCCCGACGGCCTCTTTGAGCACAGGCCAGAGCCGACCGCTGAGAATCTCGCCGATTGGCTGCCGCGGATCGCTGCCTGCGGGGCCGCGATCGGGTTCTTTCAGGATCCCGATGCCGACCGACTCGCGATCGCCACCGCCGCCGGCCGGTACATCGGTGAGGAGTGCACGCTCGCCCTCGCGGTGGAGAATGTCCTCGGGCGGACCGCTGGGCCGGTGGTCGTCAACTGTTCGACGAGTGGCATGACCGGCGTGATTGCGGCCCAGCACGGTGTCCCCTGCCATGTCTCCGCCGTCGGAGAGGCGAATGTCGTCGATTCGTTGCTCGCGGTGGGAGCCGTGATCGGTGGCGAGGGAAACGGCGGCGTCATCCATCCCCGCGTGGTCCTCGTCCGCGACAGTGCCGTATCGATGGCCCTCGTTCTCGATTCGATGTGCCGCGGCGATGCCGTGACGTCGATCGAGACGCTCGCCAATCGCCTCCCGACGCTCGTGATGGAGAAGGCGAAGATCGATCTGGCCCCGGAGACGACAGGCCCCGGGCTGATCGCGGCGATCGATCGTGTCGCCGCCGCTTTCCCGGGAGCCCGGGCCGATCGGCTCGATGGCCTCCGCCTCGATTGGCCGGAGGGCTGGCTCCTGGTGCGCGCGAGCAACACCGAACCGATCGTCCGGATCGTCGCCGAGGAGCGCAGTCCGGCGGCGGTCGCGAAGGCGATCGCGAAGGCTCGCAGTGCGATCGCCGCAGACGGCGGCGCGATCGCGGCGACCACGGAGCCCTCGCCGCGAGCATGATCGAACGCGCTCGGCGACCGCGGTGTCACGCGGTGACCGGCCTCACTTCCGGACGAGGACCTGCGAACCGGGGCCGAGGATGTCGGCGATGTCCTCGAGATCGCGGAGCGAGACGATCACGCTCGACGCCGAGGCGCTGTCGCTGACGAGACTCGGGTCTTCCACCCCTTCGATCGCCAGGCCCTCGCCGAGGATGATCGACTTCGGCCCGGCCGCTGGCGCGTAAGCCACCTGGGCGGCGATCCCGGTCGGCTCCTGGACGGCACCGGGACGGCGGATGTCGATCACAGCAACCGACTGGCCGACGCGGTCATAGATCTGCCGACCGAGGACGACGGGGAAGCTACCGGCGTAATTCCCCCCGACCTGGAGGCTCATCCGCCGCCGGGAGACGCTGATCACTGCATCGAACGGGCCACGCACCACCTTGAGATGTTCCCCGTGAACCAGCTGCGAGGGATCGGTGACGCCGTTGATCTTGGCGAGGAGCTGCCACGGCACCTGAAGGGGGGAGGCGATCGATGGCAGCGTGTCTCCCGGGGCGACGATATGGGGGGGGAGCAGCAGATCCTTCTGGGAATAGATGACGGTGCCGGCAAGCTGCCCGAGGAGATCCTCGAGGCGCTGGCTCTCCTCGAGCCCGAGGGAGGCGTCGTCGTGCCACAGCGAGAGGACGGCGAGTGCCTCGGCATACCGGCCGGCGCCGAGCATCTCGTGGGCGTCGGCCCAGGCCGATGCGAAGGCCGGCGAGGGGGCACCACGGGACTGCGGCGAAGGGGCGAGCGTTGCTGGCGCGGCGGGGAGCGGAGCCGGCGGCTGGGCGAGCAGCATCCCTCCTTCGGCGGCGGAGACGGCGAGTTGTTCTATCGCGCCGATTTGTGGGTCGAAGGCCGCCGGCTCCCCCAACGCTTCCGTCGGGGGAGCAGCCGGCCCCGGGGGAGCGACAGCAGGGAGTGGCGGCGGCAATGCGGCGCCGGGGGCCACCGCCGAGGCCTGGAGAGGCTCGGCGCCGGCGAGCGGATGAGCGGTGGCTGGCGAGACGCCGATCAAGGTCGGGTCGCGCGGCAGCGCGATCTCCGGTGGAGCGAAGACGTTGCCGGTGGTGTCGACGACGCTCCCTGCCGGGGCCGGCGCGGGGCCTTTTTGGACCACCGAATAGGCCCCGTACATGATCGTGCCGAGAAGCCCGAGCACGATGAGTGGCTTGAGGGAGTCCATCGGGTCGGTATCGCGTTCGCGGCGGCGCGAGGTCGATGTACGTGCCATGGCTGTCTTTCGCAGGGGGTGCGTCGAGTTTCCGCCACTCCGCAAGGGCGGCAGACTGTAGGGCCGCCGGGGCCGAGGTGCCAGACCGCTTCAGGCCCGTTCCCTGGCCGATGCGCCGTAAGCCTTTACGGGGGGGCTTAGGGAGGCCGGGGGGAATGGGGGGGTGTGGCTCCGGGCGCCCCGGGGGCCGCCTGGTCTGTTGGCCCCGTGTTTTTCCCTGTGACGGGGGGCGGGGCGTATATTCATGTCGATCAGGAACCGGCATGGGGCCATGACGATGAGTCCGTCCACATCCGATCCGACAGCGCTGCGGGATGTCGTCGCCGTTGTTCTGGCAGGCGGCAAGGGCGCTCGCCTCGACCCGCTCACAAGGGATCGTGCCAAACCGGCCGTCCCCTTCGCTGGTGCTTACCGGATCGTCGACTTCGCACTTTCCAACTGCGTCAACAGCGGCCTCCGTCGGGTGCAGGTGCTCACCCA
>CANGGC010000366.1 GCA_947453125.1 Planctomycetaceae bacterium
CCTTGGGCCTCGAGGGCCTGCGCCGCGGCGGATGAGCGGTTCCAGACATGCACGGTGTGGCCGAGCCCGAGCAGCCTGTGAACGAAACCGCTACCGAGCCGGCCAGTGCCGAGGAAGGCGATCTTCATGACAGGGATTCCAGAAGGAGTGCGAAACAGGGACCGATGCCGCGAACCGTACGGCCAGTGTACGCTCCACTCGATGGCCATTCGGCTGATGCGAGCTTCCACCCAAGATCCCCGGAAACACCCCGCCTGTGCCCGCGCTACCGATTCTGCTTGTCGCCCTCGGAATCGTCGTCGGCATCCTCGGTCTCCGTCTTCACCCCTTTCTCATCCTGATCGGCACGGCGATCGTTGTCGTGGCCCTCGCGCCGCCGCCGCCGGGCCTGGCTGCCGGAGCGACGATCGGCCCCCGGGTCGCGGAGGGATTCGGTCGAGCGGCGCTCGACGTTGGCATCCCGGTGACGATGGCGACGATCCTCGGCCGCTGCCTGCTCGTGTCACGCGGTGCCGAACGGATCGTCATCGCCCTCACATCGGCCCTCGGCCCCGGCCGGACACCGATCGCGTTCACGTGTGCCGGCCTGATCCTCGGCGTGACGATGCTGCCTCAGGCTGTCCTCTCGCTCCTGCTTCCATTGGCGAAGGCGGCGTATCGCGCGACCGGCGGGCACTATCTCCTCTTGCTCCTCTCGATCGTCGCTGGCGCGACGATGACACCGGCACTTGTTCCCCCGGCTCCGGGCCCGCTGTTCGTGGCCGATCTTTTTGGCGTCGATCTCCTCGTTGCGATGCGTCAGGGAATGATCGTGGGGATCCTGTCGGCGCTGGCCGGCCTTGCCTTCGCCCGACGGGCCGACAGGCTCGGGCCGATTCCGCTCCGCGACATGGCCGATTCCGCCCCGCCTGCTCCGCTGCCGGCCCTTCCGTCGCTCCCTGCGGCGCTCTTCACGATTCTGCTCCCGGTGGCACTCATCGCCCTTGGGGCTTCTGCCCGATGGCTGCCGGAAGGTGTCGCCGGGCCAGCCCGCGCGCTCGGCGACAAGCATGTGGCGCTCACGCTTGGCGCCCTCGCGGCGGTGGTGCTTGCCATCAGCGCCAGCGGGCGGAGGATCGGGTGCCCCGTCGCCGGATGCCGCGGGCACCATCTCCGAAATCCCCGTCGCCTCCGGGGGAGCGACTGGAACATGGGCATGGAGACTTTTTCCACGGACCGTCAGACGAGTTCGGTGATCAACCGCCCACCATCGTCGGCAAGATACTGCGGGCGTCCCTGGTTGTCGGTGAGCGTCGTCGTCTGAGCGTCGATCCCGAGGTGATGGAAGAGGGTGGCGTAGACATCGCCGAAGGTGACAGGACGGGCCGTCGCCTCGGCGCCGATCCTGTCGGTGGCGCCGATCACCTGCCCATGCCGCATTCCGCCGCCGGCGAGGAAGGCGCAGTTGACCTGCGGCCAGTGATCGCGGCCGACGATGTCGCTGATCTTCGGCGTCCGACCGAACTCCCCCCACACCACGACCGCACAGTCGTCGGAGAGCCCGCGGGCATGGAGATCCTCGACGAGCGCCGACAGCGCCTGGTCGAAGACGGGAAAATCCTCTGCCTCGCGCTTGAAGATCGAATTGCCCGGGCCGCCGTGCCAGTCCCACTTGCTGTAGTTGAGGGTGACGACGCGAACCCCGGCCTCGATGAGCCGCCGGGCGACAAGCATGCTCTGCGGCACCCGCGGGGCGCCGTTCTCATCCATGAACACCGTCGGATCGCCGCTGCCATAGCGCTCGACGACGCGGGGATCCTCCTTGGAGAGATCGAGGGCATCGGCGAGCTGCGACGACGTCAAGAGGCCGAGAGCCCGCTCGGTGAAGGCATCCATGCCGCGCATGTTCGTCGTCACGTCGACGTCGCGGCGGAGCCGATCGACACTTTCCAAAAGGCCACGGCGATCGTGGAGGCGATCGAGTGAGATCCCCTTGAGGACGAGCTCGTCTCGAGCCGGGCCCAGCGGCCGGAAGGGGGAGTGGGCGGCTCCCACGAACCCGGCCCCCGGCTCGTTGTAGGGCCCGTGCGTGCAGGGGTAGCAAAGGCTCACAAACGGCGGTGCGGTGGGCGTGGCAGCCCCAAGGAGGCTCGAGACCATCGAGCCAAACTGCGGCCAGCCGCCGGCCGGCTTGGCCTTCCGCGTATCGCGGCCGTGGAACACCTGCGCCGCGTCATGATCGGCCTGGTTGCCGACGAGCGAGCGGATGAGCGTGTATTTGTCGGCGATCTTGGCGAGCCCCGGAAACGCCTCGCAGATCTCGATCCCGGGGACGTTCGTCCGCACCGGCCGCCATGGCCCGGCAAACTCCCTCGGGGCCTGCGGCTTGAGATCGAACATGTCCTGATGGGGAGGGCCCCCCACGAGGTAGATCATGATCACCGACTTTGGGTTCGACCGCCGCCCCGCGGCCGCGTCGGCCGCCAGGATCGAGGGAAGCGACCAGCCTCCCGACGCGCCCCCGCCGATGGCGGCAAGCGAGCCGATGCGGAGGAGGCTGCGGCGCGACAGGCCATCGCAGAATCGCTGCGGCCGTCCACCTAGCCCCGCGCCTGAGCCGAAAAGATTGAGCATCGCTTTCCCCCCCCGAGCTTCCCCCGCCGTTAGGGAAAAGCCTATCCGCGACAGCGCTCGACAGCCAGAGGAACCGCTCGCCTCAGGCCTCAGCGCGGAGGAGTTTGGCATGCGGAGTGCCGGCAGAGAGCTTCATCGGTCGGCCAACCAGTGTCGGCACCTCCCGCGCGAAGTCGATGCCGAGGGCGGCAAGAACTGTCGCCGAAAGATCAGGGATCTCCACCGGATCAGCGGGCTGCTTTGCCACCCCCTCGGGATCGGTGCTGCCGATCACTTGGCCGGTGGCGATCCCGGCCCCTCCGAGAAGACAGGAAAACCCGTGGGGCCAATGGTCGCGGCCGTCGAGCGGATTGATCGACGGTGTGCGACCAAACTCCCCCATCACGAGCACGACGGTCGATTCGAGGAGGTCGCGGTCCTCGAGATCGCCGACGAGCGCGGCTAGTGCCGGATCGAGAAGCTTCGCCTGGGAGGAGTGGCCGGCGAAGTTGCGGGCATGAGTGTCGAAGCCGGCAAGCGTGATCTCGACGCTCCGCACCCCCGCCTCGATGAGCCGCCGGGCGACGAGGCAGCCCCGTCCGAAATCGCTGTCGCCGTAGAGATCTTTGACCGACTCCGATTCGCCGTCGAGATCGAAGGCGGCGAGTTGCTCAGAGGTCATGAGGGTAAGAGCCTCACGGAGCGTGTGCTCGTGGAACGTCCGCCGTACCGCCTCGCCACGACCGGTCTCGAACGACCGCGTCAGCGCGTCGAGCGCGCCGAGCCGGCGCGTCTGACGGTCAACCGGGACATGCGGGACGAGATTCTGCCCCTTCTGCCCCGGCGCGAACACCCGGTAGGGATCGAACTCGTTGCCGAGATAGCCGCCGCGCGAGGGGAACTCCGCCCCACCGAGCGCGATGAAGCGCGGGAGCTCGAGGCCGGGCGCGGGAAGCTCGTGGGCAGCGATCGCGCCGAGGGCCGGATGGATGGCGGTCGGGTCGGGACGGTAGCCGGTCTTCACCGTGTACTGACCGCGCTCGTGGTCTCCCTCCTTCGACACCAGCGACCGGACGAGGGCAAAGCGATCGAGAACCTCCGCGAGCCGAGGATAGTCGGCGGCGATCCGCACGTCGGGGATGGCTGTGGAAATGTCTTGTGTCGGCCCTCCGGCGGCGGCACCGGGATGGGGATCGAAGGTCTCCAATTGGCTCGGGCCGCCGGCGAGCCACACGACCAAGAGCGACCGGGGCCGCTCGCTGCCACGGCGCCGCGCCGCCCAGGCCGGAAGCGCAGGCAGCGCGAACGACAGCCCGAGTGACGCCGCGGCGAGGAGCACGGAGCGCCGCCCCGTCGGCGCGAATCCGATTTCGTCGGCCCTTGGCCCGCCAGATCTCCGCAAGCGTGGTGGCATCTGTGGGCCTCAATGATTCCAGGAGAACTCGGGGCAGTTGAAGAGCGTCCACATCACATCCTCGAGCCCCCGCCCCTTCGTCTCCGCGAGGGTGATCAGCGGCAGGAGGGATTCGCGTTCCTCCGACGTCGGACGGCGGGTGAGGGCAAC